>NZ_JBGJZU010000121.1:0-12115 GCF_041354475.1 Microcoleus sp. | reverse complement strand
CCAAGGGGGGAAGGGGGACTTTGATCGGACTCCTGTCCCCCCCTTCTTAAGGGGGGTTAGGGGGGATCTGGCCTTAATCGTCAAACAGTAGTCTGTGACAGGGTTTGGCCTTAAGTTGACACCAATGAGGGGGGGTTCTTCCTTCGCGGTTCAGGTAATCTACTAAAAAGACACAATCAAGTAACTATTCAAGAACTTAGCCCCTGTAACAGATTTTCCAGTTAACTGCGGAGGTAATAAAATATTGCGCCGCTGATCTCCTGCTTCGATCGTCACTTCTGGCCCCGATTGAATCAATTTAATTTCTTTCTTGTCAAATCCGGGCAAAAATAAACTAACTTGACGCTGTGCAATATTAATCTCGATCGGCTTAGGAGCACTTGTCGCCTCAGCAAAATCTGGCAAAGCGTCAATTAGCCCTTGCCAATTATTATCACTATGGGCCGGCACCGCAACTGCTGTCAAAGGAGCAAAATCAGCCGCCAGAGTTTCTGTCACCGATGCTTGATTGACAATCACACCGCCGACAGTCAAACCAACTTGTTGAGAACTTCCCCACAGATAGCGGGCTGTGCCGATCGCACTTGCATCCCCAGTCGTCACCAAATAAGCCGCCGCGCGGTTTGGATTTGCCAAGATTTCCTTGCCTTTATCCAAAAAATTATCGACTTGCTGAGTAGACTTAGTGGCATTGTCCCCCGACATATCCACAGTTAACACCGTAGTAATCAACGGTTGAATAAACGGCGATAAAGCTAAAGTTTTACCCAAATCGGAATCTATCAAAGCTTTACGGAATCGCCGGATGTACCAACTCAGAATTTCCGGCATTCCCAGCATCCGCAGCGTATCCATGCCGCCGGTACCATCATAAACGATCGCATCATATTGTTTGCTATCGTCATATTCCCGAAGTTCGTTCAGGGCTAAGGCGCTGTCCATTCCCGGCAACACCCCCAATTCTTGGCCATAAATCTGCTTGAAAAAGGGTGTGCGGACATATTGGGCTTCCAGTTGTTTAACCTCGTCCCATCTACGTTCCAGCAGCGGCGCGCTTTGCACCTGAACTGCTTTGAAATTCGGGCTGATTTCCTGGGGAGTGGAAGTTAGGGGAGTTCCCAGCAAAATCCCCAATCCCGGTCCTGGATCTTGACTCAGCAGCAGAACTCGCTTGCCTTGAGCCGCATATTTTTTAGCAGTTGCGATCGCGATCGTGCTGCGGCCAGTGCCGCCTTTGCCCAAAAATGTCAAAATCAAAGCCATTTTCTGTTCTCACTGCCAAAGCTTACTATTTAACATTTAACCGCAACTTTCAGACCGAGTGGGGGAGTGGCAGAGTGGGGAAGAGGAGTTCTTCTTCCTTCCCCCCTTGGGGGCAGTAGGGGGGGCTTCTTCCTTCTTCCTTCTGCTAAACAGCTTCCAGTTCGTCTTCAAAAAACCAAGTCGCAAAACCGTCAAACTTGACAACCACCCCTACTCCACTGCCGTCAACCATTCTGAAACCGTCAACCGTACCCACTGGATTAGTTTTCAACTTGCTCACGATATTTGCAGGTATCCGATCTCTGAGACGGCGCACCTTAACTTTCTGTCCTACTTCTATTGCCACGCTAAAATGTTCTCCTGCTCTATATTACCTATATTCCACAGTCCATTCTACCGTTGCCCGTCTACATCGGAACAGCTCTTTTCCCTGATTCCTCCCCGCAAAAAAAACCGGTTTCTTGCAAAAATTGTCCTTTTTTCCACCAATCCTGACGCAGAAACCGAGTTTTTGGTATCCCAGGGTCAGCCTGTCTAGTCAAATACACTCAGTCCCAAAGATTTCGCTATTCGTTCCAACAGGAATAAGCCACCTACAGAATTTCCCTCTTTGTCTAGGGGCGGACTGTAACAGGCGATCGCCCCTACACCCGGAATCACCGACAATACAGCCCCGCTAACTCCCGACTTCGTAGGCAATCCTACTTGCAACGCCCAGCGTCCCGATGCTTGATATAAGCCACAAGTTGCCATCAATGCTTTGACAGTGCGGCCGTGTTCTGCCATGGTGCGATCGCCCTTAGAGACCAATAGCATTCCCAGCTTAGCCAAAGCAGCCACATTTCCCGACAAACAACAGACCCGATTGTAGGTTTCCAAAGCAATTTCAGCATCTTGAATCACACCGGAATTTTGCATTTCTAAGGCCAGGTTCCGATTATTTTGATTCGGATTTGCCCTCACGGAATCTAACATTAATTCATCCATAAATAACTGAATATTTGCCTTTTGATTCAGCCAAAGCAGCAGGTTTTGACAGCGAAGAACCGCATTTTCACCAGGGAGCAGAGATGCCAGGGCGATCGCCCCGCTATTAATCATCGGATTTCTCGGCTTCCCCAGGTCTATTTCCAGTTGAGCCAGGGAATTAAAAGGCAGTTCCGAAGCTTCGCAGCCAACCCTCTCAAATACCGCTGTTTCACCCAATTCACAAAGCAGATAAAGCAGCACAAATGGCTTGACTACGCTCATCAGCGGGAATATTTTATCTGCCTTACCAAAGCCCCAAAAATCACCATCAATTGACCTAATTTGTACTGCAAACTCACTTTTATCTGCTTCAACAAGCAGGGGTATGTACCCTGGCATTTCACCGGACAGACTGCGATTAATAGCCTCTGTTGCCCAAGCTTGCAGTTGCTCTGGTTGCAGACGAGATAGTTTGGTTGTGGGTATTTTCAAAGTAGGTGACATATTTTTTCAATCTGACAGCAAGTGCGATCGACTCACATCTTGCACCATTCTCATGCATCCTGTAGGGGCGGGTTTTACCAACAATAATTGCCTAAAACCAATAATCTCGTAAACCCGCCCCCACCCAACGGCAAATCGCCATCTACCTCTTTGCCTGGTAATGCAGATCCATCGGCTCTGCCTCCAATTTTCCTGCTAGAAGAGCGAGGCAGAGCCTCTGGACATCGGTTCCCAGGCTCTTCCTGGGAACCAGTTAAACCAGTTAAAAATAAATTTTTGTAGAAAAACCCGTATTTTGCATAAAAACCAGCCCTTGCTCCCGATATATAAGTAGCAGCTTCAAAGCAAAGTTGTCAACCGACAACAACCAGCACTAGCTGGAAATGCCTTCAGGTTGTCATTTTCAATACCCAGCAAGGGTTAGGGGTACTTCTTTAACTTAATTCTCTCAGAGTAATTCAGAATCCTTCCCGAAAACCCCCCGAACTTCTGAGAAATTACTATCCAACCGTATCTACCAAAAACAGGACACAAAAATGGCAGACGAAGCACCTAAACCAGAACCCGCAAAACCAGCTCCCATGATATTTAAGGGTGTTTGCAACGACGGAGTTCTCAAAGGCAAAGAGATTGAAGGCAAACTAGACATCAAAGTCAACGTCGAGTCAGTCAAAGCAGTAGAAACAGCCAAGAAACCACCAGCCCCTGGATGGGAAACAAATATTTTTTGGGTGCTGTTTTTATTAGTTGCCAACTTAGCAGCAGGCGATCCGATCGGTATGAGAAAATATAGCTCCCCACAAAGGTCTCCTTCTAGTCAGATGTTAAACCAATCTGGGGAGCAGTCACTGTTGGCTAACCACACTTCGACACTTCGACTAAGTTGAGTGTCCCCCTGCGCTCAGTGACCGTTAGATGCCATTTTAGGCGCTAGGAGCCAGCCAGCCACGCAAAAAGTAATAAAAAGACCCAAGATATTCATCGAATACTCGCGTCGTAGTTACCAAAGCTTCTGCGCTGGGCAGAAAATCAGCCGCATCTATACGCAACCTAGACTTCCCTCCTGATGTGGGTTGAAAAGTGTAGAAATCCGTAGCTCTCGGAATCACTCGGATTCCCACATCAGCAAAAGCTAGACTAGCACGGCGCATCTGAATCGCAGAAGTAACAAGCAGTACCTTCCGTTCCACGCCCCGACTATCTAAAATTTTTCTGACTTCTTCAGCGCTGGTGCGTATGTTCCTACCGTTCTCGTCGAGAATGATGCTGCTGCGAGGAACACCCATGTTGCTTGCCAGCAAAGTTTGGATATCCTTAGCTTCGCCAGTATAACTCTCTAACTCCGGTCTAGGCCCTGCGGTAACGATGACCAAAGGTGCCAATTGCTTCCTGTAAAGCACAGCAGCATAGGGCAAGCGATTGCCTGTATCTGTCAGTTGAATAGACACCCGGTTGGGAATATGTGGCTGAGTCGTGCCCTTACCCAACAGGACGATGGCCGCAGCAGTTTCGTCGCAGCAAGTTGTGTGGACAGCCGCTGCGGCTTCCCGTTCTGCTTGGTCGGCGAACCACAACGCCACAACGGGCATACTCGAAAGAATCAAAACTAGCAGCGCTGCCAGAATCATTCTCGGTGCCGGGTTGCGGATGCCACCGTTGGTGATCAATGCCGATGCAATCACCAGCAACGTAATCGAAAAACCTAGCGGCTTAAAGAAGAAAGCCACTAAGCCGAAAATCGCTGCTCCCACGGGCGTGTCGGGGGCAAAAAAAGCCAGCAGCAGAAGGCTGATGAGCAATAAAACGCGCAGCCGGTCTAATAATGGATTGTCTTTGCCTCCTGACTGATCCCACCAAGATTTGACCAGTGAGAACAACAGGAATAGAAATAGAATTCGAGCTAGCAGTACAAACATCTTGCAATATTGTCTGTATTTAGTTAGTGGGTAATTGATAACTGGTAATGGTTGATTGGTAATTGGTAATGAGTCGAGCCTAGTCAGGGAGAATTGACAATTGAAGCCTTTTGCCTGCTACCTGCTATTTTTTCCCCTTACCTCTCACCCATTCACCGCTGCCAATTTATCGGCGTTTCAGTTGATTCCGAATTGCCTGCGTTACCGTTTGAATTACTTTAACACGAGCATAATACTTGTTATTGGCCGCAATTGGTGTCCAGGGAGCAGTGGGGGTACTCGTGCGCTGAATCATTTGATTCACAGCGACTTCATAAAAATTCCACTTTTGGCGATTGCGCCAATCTTCCTCAGTCAGTTTGTATTGTTTAAAGGGATTATTTTGTCGTTCTGTAAATCTTTTTAGTTGCTCGTCCGGGCTGATGTGTAGCCAAAACTTAACTAAGACACAACCGTAACTGGTGAGTTGCTCCTCGAATTCGTTGATTTCTTGGTAAGCTCGACGCCATTCCGGTTCGGTGGCAAATCCTTCGACTCGCTCGACCAAAACTCTACCATACCAACTGCGATCGCAAATGCTAATTTTCCCCGCCGTTGGTAACTTCCGCCAGAATCGCCACAGATATTGGTGAGCTTTTTCTTCCTCTGTCGGTGCCGCAAAGGGATTGACTGTATAACTGCGGGGGTCTAGGACGTCCGTCAAGCGTTTGATTGCTCCTCCTTTGCCCGCAGCATCCCAACCTTCAAACAGCACTAACACAGGTATTTGATCTTCGTCAATACTTTGTTGCAATTTGCCAAAACGGGTTTGTTCTTCCCGAAGTTGCTGTTTGTACTCTTCTGGGGGCAGCGATTTAGTTAAATCTACTTGGGCGAGTAAGTCTGGTTCCGTAGGTTGTAAGTGTTCTTGATGTGGCAATTGTATCGGTGCTGATTGCATCGTTTGTCTGTCTAAAGCTTCTGTAATGGTTGAGGCCATTTGCGTTAAAACCTTGACTCTCCCCCAACGTTGACAGTCACCTTCTACTAAGGTCCAGGGTGCCGGCCCCGTGCCGGTTTGGGCAATCATTTCTTCGGCAAAAGTTTTGTATTCTGCGTATTTTTTGGCTTGTTTCCAGTCTTCGGGGCGCACTCGCCAAGCTTGTAGGCTGTCGTCTTCTAGTTTTTTGAGCCGATGTTTGAGCTCTTTTTTGCTCAGGTGTATCCAAAATTTGGCCATTGCTGCGCCGTCATCTACCATCTGGCGCTCGAAGGCGTTGATTTGTCTGATGACTGTGGGTACTTCAGCGTCTGATAGGCGATCGAACAATCGGTCTTCTAAAACATGAGTGTACCAACTGTGATAGAAAAAACCAATCTGGCCGCGGGCGGGGAGTTTTTGCCAAAACCGCCACAAAAAAGGATAGCCCAGCTCTGCTGCTGAGGGCGGCCAAATCGGGTGGACTGCAAACCCCCGCGGGTCCATATAGCCCACCATTTTTTTGACTAGGGCTCCTTTGCCCGCCGCCGCCCAACCTTCGAGCACAATGATGATGGGCAGTTTTTTTTCCCAGCAAGCCTGTTGGAGCGATCGCAACTGCTGCATTAAAACTTCTATCTTGGGATCATAGGTTTCTTTGTCCAGGCAGATATCTAAATCGAGGTTGTCGAGCATATTTACCTTCTATCAGTCAGAAATTATAGTTTAACGTTAGTTTAACGTTTGGCTAAATATCACCATCGTTAATAATAGCAGCACTCCCCTGATGGAAAACTTGCCAAAAATAACCACTATGGTTATAGTTGAATTAGATAGCAAAAGTAAAAATCAACGACCCAGTGGGGGTGACAACTTCTTTACTTAGCTTAACCAAGTTTATTCAAACGATAGTTACTCCAGCACCAAGCTCGGTAACGCCAGAGAGCGCTGATTAAATCTAATACTCACATCCAAAACTAACCCAAAAGGGCCAACCTATTTTTATGATTGCGCTATGAGATAAAACCTGAAAGCCTGGGTGATATAAACAGGTTTCTGAGTTTTATCAACACCATTCTCCAAACTACTGTCATTGCTTATAGAACAGGCATCTTACCTGTTACTGACATTTGTGAAAAATGTCCTAATTCCTGTACTCATTTGTCAATACCCACTAATAGCAACATTCCGAATTTACGGATTGTAAGTTTTTTATGACTACCTTAAAAATGCGCTCCTACCGGGGCGAAACCGACTGGTGCGCGATCGCCAATTTGATCGACGCTTGCGAAGCAATCGATAAACTCGGCGAAGAAGTCTCCGCAACGGAACTAAAGCTAATCTTAGATGCACCCAAACTGGACAAAGCCCGCGATGTCCAATTGTGGGAAGATGGTAACTACAAACTTATCGGTTTGGCACTTTTAGATATGCCAGATTCCCCCGATGAAATAGAAGCTTGTCTCTGGTTTTACGTCCATCCCAATGTACGGGGTCAAGGCTTAGAAAAAGACATCATTAACTGGGGAGAAACACGGCTGGGCGAAGTAGGAAAACAACGGAATTTACCAGCCAAATTACGGATATATAGCCGTGAGGATCAAACCGACGAAATTATACTATTTGAAAAACAGGGCTTTGGAGTCGATCGCTATTTTTGGACCATGGCCCGATCGCTTTGTGATCCCATTCCCACACCGGAATTCCCCGCAGACTTTGCGCTGACACACGTATCAGGCGAAAAAGACATCGAACCTTGGGTAGAGATGTTCAACCAATCATTCATCGATCACTGGAATCACCACGACTTAACGGCGGAAACCGTGCGTTACTGGATGCAAGACCCCAATTATCAGCCAGAATTGGACTTAATTGCCATTTCGGGCGATCGTAAATTTGCAGCTTTCTGCGACTGTCAAATCAAACCGCAAAAAAACCCCAATAGCGGCACAAAAAACGGCTGGATTGAATTATTAGGTACGCGGCGCGACTATCGGAAAATGGGTTTAGGAAAAGCCATGCTGCTGGCTGGTTTGCATAGGTTAAAAGCCGCCGGTGCAAATACAGCGAAACTCAGCGTCGATGCTGACAGTTTGACAGGTGCGACAAAGCTTTATAAATCAGTAGGTTTCCGCCAGATGGAAACCTGGATAGAGTGGGCTAAGATTGTTTGATAGTGCCCAGAAACCGGGTTTTTGCGACAGACTTGGTGACAACTCCCAAATTCAGCAAAAAACCCGGTTTCTTAGATTGTGGGAGAGTGCCCAGAAACCGGGTTTTGGCGACTGATTGGGTGACAACTCCCAAATTTGGAAAAAACCCGGTTTCTTTAGTTTTGATGCGCTTAATCCGAACCAGGTGGAATTGCTTCGACAGATGAGGATTGAGCCTTGAGATGGCGCTTCGTGAAAAACCAAGCCAACCATCCCAAGCCACCACCGCACAAACAACTAACTACAACAGCAACAATGAAGGGATGAGGCGGTAACACAGGATGTTGGGGAGAGGGTAAAACCCAAGGTTTTTCGATTAAGGGATAGCCGGCGGCGAGGATTCCCGCAAAGCCGACTCCGACACCGATTCCGGTACCGACTGATTGAATCGTATTTTCTAAATCCCGATCGCGCTTCTTCTCACCTTTCTCACTATCCTGTAAAGTTTGTTGTAATTTGCGATCGGACTCAGCTTGGTCAATGTCCACCAAACCCCGAATACTAGAAATAGCTTGATCCAGTAATTGAGAACCCGGTTTAGAATAATTCAAATCAGCTTGGATTTGCAACTTAAAAGTTTCGCTTTCTCGTTCCGCAAACCGACCAAATATATCCAGTTCATCCTTTACTTGACCTTGCAAACGCTTCAATTTCAGTTGATAATTTCGGGCATGAATATTCAGAGTATTCAAACAATCTTCAAGATTCCGCAGTTGTGAAGTATATTTCGGAACAGTTTTCAATAGTTCCTTGAGTTGAGTTTTTAATGCCGCCAAATCCAAATTATCTGGCAACTTTGACTTGCTTTCAATTTCTTCTCGGATTAATTTATCGAGTTGATCCGAATATGTGCGACTCTTTTGGAAAACATTCGTGATTTTATGATAGTATAAGAATAGTTCCGGCAAATCCCAATATATCTCCTTGAGTTGTTCCGAAGTCGCATCAGAAAAGTAGAACAGCACAAGATAGCGAGTTTGCGATTTTTTCGGTCGGCTAAATTCCAAAATACAACCATCTAAGAAATTATCAGCTTGATAAAAATCAGGAAAAACACCACCGAATAATTGCTTGAGCAAATTTTCCCCATGAGTTTTTAAGTCTTCCGGGTTAGTTGGCTGGGATTGAGACAGATAAGCCGTGATTAAGTAAGTTTCTCCGATAAAATGCGGGTCATTTTTGAGAGTCAAACATTGATTCGGATTGAATTCCCCAACTTCAGTTAATTGTACCCCATCAAAACCTTCAGCTTGCGGGCGAAAAATATTGATTAACAAAGCGTAGGTATCGCTAAGTTTCTGTGGATAAACCAACAAACGATATAAATATTTAGGTTGAATCGGATTTTGGTTTTTATCCTTACTAGAAAGCAACAAGAATTGTCGCGTACCTGGTTTGCCGCTAGTCAGTAATTCGCAGTTATCGGAGTTAGGCAAATTTTGCCTAACCTGTGGGAATGAATCGGGAAACTTCAGCTTGTCACTAAAATTATCCTTTAAGATTTTCTCATATTTGTACTGAAAAGTTTGGGGAGATTCATTGATGAGTTCTTGGGAATCTAAATATGAGCCAGATTGCAGGGTGAATGCAAACAAGCTAACATTTAAGGCATAATAAATTGGATCGGATTCGTTGGACATTGCGGTTAATCTGGTTCGGGATTACTGGGTAAATCCTGGTTTGGCGGTTGCTGATTGTCCTGAATCACCTTTTGGATTCTGTCCCGATTCCGAATAATCTCCGCGTCACCATCTGGGGCTGGAAGCGGAATATCTATGTCATCGTCACCAACGATATCGCCGCGAACTTTTGACACAGTTTTCAATGCTAGATCAATTTCTGGATATTTTTCGCACCAATCTAGAATCGCTAAAGCAATTTTATTTGGCTTATTAATTGTATTTAACTCTAAATTGAGTTGATTGAGGTCTTGCCAAATCGCAGCATTAAATAGTTCGCTTGTTTCCTTCTTGGCTTGTTCCACTTCCAGCAAGGTGAGGAAGTCGAGAATCGTTGTTGAAGCATTAGAGATATCGTTCATTTTCCTAAGTTATTTGTGTGTTGAAAAATCGTCATTTAACTGGTTCCCCGGCTCTGCCTGGGAACCCATGTCTAGAGGCTCTGCCTCGTCCCTACTACCAGGAAAAGAGCGAGGCTACTAGGCAAAACGGCATTGCCCATTAGTGTCAACTTAAGCCTGAAAGCCGTGAGAAATCTGGTTTTTACCTGAGTCTAGATCCCCCTAAATCCCCACCCCCCCCTAGCCCCCCCCAAGGGGGGAAGGGGGACTTTGAGAAAGTTCTTGTCCCCCCCTTCTTAAGGGGGGTTAGGGGGGATCTAGGCCTAATAGTCAAACAGCAGTCTCTGACTACATTTGGCCTTAAGTTGACACCAATGGGCATTGCCGTGTCCTCCTCTGCCATGTTGCTTAGATACCAATCGCACAGAATGCAGCCCAATATTGAGGATCAGCAAAAGGTGGATTCGGAAAACTCCGACGCAACGAAATATCAATATTTTAACTGGTTCCCCGGCTCTGCCTGGGAACCCATGTCTAGAGGCTCTGCCTCGTCCCTACTATCAGGAAAAGAGCGAGGCTACTAGGCAATTTGGAGGAGGCAGAGCCTCCGGATCTGCGTTACCAGGCAGAGCCTGGTAACGAGTTTATACCAGTAGTAGGGTGCGTCGCTCAATAATAATTGGAAGCAGCGAGAGTTACTCGTGGCGACGCACCCTACTAGATACCAATCGCACAGAATGCAGCCCAATATCTAGGGTCAGCAAAAGGTTGTTTCGGAAAACTCCGACGCAACGAAATATCAATATTATCAACTCGGTCTTCTTCCATGTTCACCTCATTTTGCAACCAGGCCAAAAAGTCTTGGCGTGTAATCGTTCTCAACCAAATTTGAGCAGCTTGCAAAGCTTGACAAACCGACAAATCTTGGTTCTTCAGATTTTGATAAAAACGAATCATCAGAAAAGCCGTCGAAAAATCACTGACACGCCATAAACTACTAACCACATTACTAGCACCGGCATACAGAAAACCGCTAGCTAAACCAATATATTCATCCGTGATAACTCTAGTTACCAATCCAGTTTCGCAGGCCGAGAGACTGACCAAGCGACACAAAGGCAAATCCAGACTAGCAAAAATTTCCTTCAGTGTCAGGCATTGAATATCAGTCCGAAAACGCCGACCATCACGCAGAGTAACATAATCGCAGCGGTCTTTATCTTCCTCCTGCCTTGGTAGGGGCGGTGCCCCCGTGCCCGCCCCAGCCTGGGAGGGTTCCTCTCCCTCTTCCTCCTGCTTTGGTAGGGGCGGTGCCCCCGTGCCCGCCCCAGCCTGGGAGGGTTCCTCTCCTTCTTCCTCCCCCCTTACCAAGGGGGGCTGGGGGGGTTCTTCCTCTACCTCCCCCCTTACCAAGGGGGGCTGGGGGGGTTCTGCCTCTACATCTTGCTCCCCCCTTACCAAGGGGGGCTGGGGGGGTTCCAATACCCCAGAGAAAACCAAACCCGAATTCAGCGGATTCGCCGAGTTGAAACTGCCGTGACACGAAAAATGGGCGTAGTGGGAATCACTTAATTTCTTGAGAGTGGCTGGGGAATTAAAAGCGACTTTGGTAGCTTGGCGGCGCTTCAAAATGTGGGCGTGGGGATTGAAGCGGCGGGAAATCTCTTCAACTTCAATTTCGGTGTAGCGCAGGTCTTCCGTGGGATTCTGGATGGCGAACAGAGGCAGAATATCGTTGATGGGCGGGCGTTTTCGTTGATGCAAACGTTCCAGAAATTGGCTGCTGGGGCTGTATTGGATGCCGTTGGTATAAAGGTCAAGCCAATAGCCGGTTTTGGTTTCGCCGTTGGGGAGTTTTCGGGTTGCTGGTAGGGCGTGTAGCGGTAGCAGGTGTAAATCGCGGTGGGGAATTAGGATCAGTTTTTCAATGGTTGGGGGTAAAGCGGCCAGGATTTGGTTGAGTTGTAGGGATGCGGCTAGGGTGACTAGACGGTGGCTGAGGGCTTCGCCCCAGGTGGGTTTGCCGTAGTCGCTGAGGTAGGTGGCGATGTCGCTGTTGAGTTGTTGATGTTGTTCGGGGGTGAAGGGGATGTGGTGGATGTGGAGATCCCCCCCTAACCCCCCCTTAAGAAGGGGGGGGACTGGAATGGCTTCCCCTGGGATTGGAACCCCCCCTAGCCCCCCCTTGGTAAGGGGGGGGACTGGAATGGCTTCCCCTGGGATTGGAACCCCCCCTAGCCCCCCCTTGGTAAGGGGGGGGACTGGAATGGCT
>NZ_JBGJZU010000120.1:0-12863 GCF_041354475.1 Microcoleus sp. | reverse complement strand
TCCGGTTATTTTGGCGATTAGGCCTGATTTCCTTCTTTTTCTCTTGACTTTTTTCTCGTTGTTTGTGATATTAAGTATCAGCTACTGCTTTTACTCTCTATCTCTAATTTTTTTGACGAGGTTAATATTGCTTTAAGCTTTCAAACTATTCTTTTTTCTAGGTTCGGTTTTTACCTTCCGGTTGTGGTTCAGTGAACCGCTTCCCTTCCGGCGCTTTATTAATATACTTATTCCGCAAGATGTTGTCAAGCGTTTTGTGAAATTATTTTTGAGCTTTTGGTGAGCCTATACACTGTAAGGGTTTAGGCTATTTACTGCCGGTCCGAGATCCGCTGGCTGACTCCTTTTTCCCACAAGGAGTCTTTTTTTGGCTCTGGTCTGGGATTTTTGACCCAGCAGCTACCACCCATAGCTAGAATATCTTTACGTTTAGATGATCTATATAGTATATGTTCGCCCGCTCATGAAAAAACCTACAGCTCGCTCTACTGCCTTATTCGTTACCTGCGCTTCACTGCTGCTGGCTTGCAGTCAGACGGACAAGACGAACACTCCCCAAACCTCTACCACAGCATCTCCGGCGACTTCGCCATCTGCCGCCAGTGCTTCACCAGGGGGTTCGGCTGCGGGAACTTCCAACACTATATATATAGGGATTGGGGTGGCCCAAACTAGCAACGTGGCTTTACTCGGCCAGGAACAAGTCGCTGGGGCGAAAATTGCCGAGAAGTATTTTAACGACAAGGGCGGTGTGGATGGGACTCCGATTAAGCTGGTGTTCCAAGATACTGGTGGAGATGAACAAGGGGCGATCAATGCCTTCAATACTCTGATCAATCAGGATCGGGTGGTGGGTATTGTGGGGCCAAGCCTGTCGCAGCAAGCTTTTAGTGCCGATCCGATCGCCGATCGCGCCAAAGTTCCCGTACTCGCACCATCCAACACCGCTAAAGGGATTCCCCAGATTGGCGATTATGTCGCCAGAGTCTCCGCGCCTGTAGCCGTCGTAGCACCTAATGCAGTTAAAGCCGCCCTCAAGCAAAATC
Organism: Microcoleus sp.; assembly: GCF_041354475.1. Taxonomy (NCBI): domain Bacteria; kingdom Bacillati; phylum Cyanobacteriota; class Cyanophyceae; order Oscillatoriales; family Microcoleaceae; genus Microcoleus; species Microcoleus sp. Next base: position 11,817 of record NZ_JBGJZU010000120.1, on the reverse strand, counting down.
CCAATATTAAGAAAGTAGCTGTATTTTTTGCTCAGAATGATGCCTTTAGCAAATCTGAGACGGAAACTTTCCAGACAACGGTTAAAGATATGGGACTGGAATTGGCAACAGTCCAAAAATTCTTAACTACTGATACAGATTTCCAATCTCAAGCCACTAATGCGATCAATGTCAAGCCCGATCTGATTATTATTTCCGGGTTGGCCGCCGATGGAGGCAATTTAATTAAGCAATTGCGGGAGTTAGGTTACAAAGGGGTGATGATTGGGGGCAACGGTCTCAATACTTCTAATATATTTCCTGTTTGTAAAGCGCTCTGTGATGGGGTTTTGATTGCCCAAGCATACAGCCCGGAATATTCCAATCTGATTAATAAAGATTTTCGCGATGCTTATCGCGCTCAATTTAAAAAGGAACCGCCTCAGTTTAGCGCTCAAGCTTTTACTGGTGTTCAAGTTTTTGTCGAGTCATTAAAGGCGATCAATTCTCAGTCTAAGGTTAGCCAACAACCTTTGCCACAATTGCGTACAAATTTGAATCAGCAGTTGTTGGTTGGAAAATACGACACCCCTTTAGGACAAATTTCTTTTACACCAGAAGGTGAGATTAATCAGAAAGATTTTTATGTAGCAATGATTAAAATGGATGCGGATGGAACTAATGGGAAATTTGAGTTTTTGAAGTAAAAAAATAGGCAATTAAGCAATCACAAACATGAGTGAGACGGTTTTAGAAAGAATTCAGAAATTTAATCACGGGCGCAACCCGGAGCGAATTTTGTTGAAGTACCAGGCAATGAGAACTAATAGTTTTGTATTTTTTCGCGGTACTTGCCATTTATTTTATGAAGATTTGGATAAAAGTTCTGTGCTGAATGATACACCACCTGTATGGGTTTGTGGTGATTTGCACTTGGAAAATTTCGGCAGCTACAAGGGTGATAATAGATTGGTTTATTTTGATATAAACGATTTTGATGAATCCGCTTTGGCTCCGGCTAGTTGGGAAATAACTCGTTTTTTGACTAGCGTTTTAGTTGGTGCGAATACGCTGGGGGTGAATCAGTCGGAAGTATTGACTTTATGTCGCTGCTTTCTCCAAGCTTACACTGATGCTTTGGCTTTGGGAACTGCTCGAACTGTGGAGAGGGGGACTGCTGAGGGGATGGTTGCAGATTTATTGGATAGTTTGAAGTTACGCCGACGGAAAGATTTTTTGGATCGGCGGACGGAGGTGAAAAAGGGTCTTCGCCGCTTGATTATTGATAATAAGCGGACGGCGGCTATATCCTCGCAGGAGCGATCGCTCGTGGAATCTTTGATGAAGAATTGGGCTGCTAAACAGCCAAATGCGGAGTTTTTTAAGTTGTTAGATGTGGGGGTAAGAATTGCTGGTACGGGAAGTTTGGGGGTAAAGCGCTATGTGGTTTTAGTGGAAGGGAAGGGTTCTCCTGATGGGAATTATTTGTTGGATATTAAACAAGCACTTCCCTCTTCTTTGATGCCGTACTTGAAGTTGTCTCAGCCTCAATGGGCTAATGAAGCCGTAAGGATTGTGGCTATCCAAAAGCGGATGGAAGCTATGCCACAAGCTTGGGTTTCGGTGGTGGAAATGGACGGCGAACCGTTTGTGTTGAGGGGGTTACAACCAACTCAAGATCAGGTGAGTTTGGATGGGTGGAATGGGAAGTTGGGGCGGTTGAAAAAGGTGCTGAAAACTATGGGGGAAATTACGGCTTGGAATCAGTTACGCAGTAGTGGTCGCCAAGGATCGGCGATCGCAGATGAGTTAATTAATTGGGCGGAAAATGCCGATCGCTGGCATGACCCTCTGTTGGACTATGCTCAAGCATATTTTACTAAAGTACAAGCAGATTATCAAGATTTTTGTTCGGAAATTACTCAGAAAAAGTCGGCGGCTTAAAAGAGGTAATGTGGATCTCACTCAATTTATTCAACAATTTTTGAATGGTTTGTCGATCGGCAGCGTGTATGCTATTTTTGCCTTGGGATATACGCTGGTGTTTTCTATTCTCGGAATTATTAATTTTGCTCACGGTGCAGTATTTACCTTGGGTGCTTATTTCACCTATGCGCTGATGGGAGGTGCTGTGGGTTTTAATGGGTTGTGGGCTAATGCTCGAATTCCTGTGCAGTTGCCTTTTGCTATGGCGTTAATTTTGGGAAGTGTCATGGCTGGTTTGGTGGGAGTAATTGTTGAACGAGTTGCTTTTTTACCTTTGCGCCGCCGACACTCTGATTCTCTGCTGACTGTGGTTTCTAGTTTGGGTGTAGCAGTTGCGATCGCAAATATCATCCAATATCTTGTTGGCGCAGAAATTTACACTTTTCCTGCTAACACTTACGGCTATTTGCCTGCTGCAATTAACTTCGGGACAGCGGATAAACCAATTCCGATTCGGACTGTTCAAATAGTAATTTTTGCGGTATCAGTTGCGATTGTATCTGTCTTAACTTACTTGATAAATTTCACTAAGTTTGGCAAAGCAATGCAGGCTGTGGCTGAAGATGCTACTACTTCTAGTTTGTTGGGGATTGATACGGATCGATACATTGTATTGACGTTTTTTGTGAGTAGTTTTCTGGCTGGTTTGGCGGGGAGTTTGGTGGGTTCTAGTGTGAGTATTGCGGGGCCGTATTTTGGTATTGCTTTTGGTTTGAAGGGTTTGGCGGTGATTGTGCTTGGGGGTTTGGGGAGTATTCCTGGGGCGGTTTTGGGTGGGTTTATTATTGGTTTGGTTGAGGCTTTTGTGCCTGGTGATTTTTCGGCTTATAAGGATGCTGTGGCTTTTGCTATATTGTTTATTATGCTGTTGGTTAGGCCGCAGGGTTTGTTTGGACGGCGTTTGATTCAAAAGGTTTAAGTTTAGTTTGTTATATCAAAATATACGATCGCCAATAGGGAGTAAGATTAAATGAACCGCGAAGACGCTAAGGACGCGAAGGAAGAGAAAGAAGAAAATAAGGTTATTTTTTTGCGTATTAATAAATAAAGAAAGTTATGAATGATTTTTTTACTACTTACGGGTTTCTGATTGTCTCGATGTTGCTGGGTGCAATGTTGGGAATGTCGCTTTATTTGCCTTTAATGACTGGTCAGTTGTCTCTGGCTAGCCCTGGTTTTTACGCGTTGGGTGGGTATATTGCGGCGATTTTGTCTACGACGGTGTTTAAGCCGACAGAAGGTTTGTTTCCTCTGCCATTGCTGTTGGTGGAGATGATAATTGCAGGGGTTGTTTCGGGGTTGCTGGGGATTTTGGTGGGAATTCCGGCGCTGCGTTTGAGTGGGATTTATTTGGCGATCGCAACTATTGCTTTTGTGGAAATTTTGCGGGTTTTATCGCTGAATCTGGATATCACTGGCGGGGCGGTTGGTATTTTTGGGATTCCGCAACCGTTTGGGACGCCGATCGAGTATTTGTGGATTGTACTACCTTTACTTTTGGTAAGTATGGCGATCGTCTATCGGCTGGAACGGATTCGGGTGGGGCGGGCTTTTGCGGCGATTCGGGCTGATGAGTTGGCGGCGGATGCGATCGGTATTAATCCAACTTTTTATAAGGTTTTGGCTTTCACGTTAGGTGCTATTTTAGCTGGGGTTGTGGGTGCTATTAGTGCTCATTTTCTGAATACTTGGAACGCGCGTCAAGGTACTTTTGATGCTAGTATTATTTACTTGACTTCTGTGTTGATTGGTGGTAGCAGAACGTTTCTGGGAGCAGTTTTGGGTGGGATGGTGTTTACTGCTTTACCGGAGGTTTTGAGGGGGATGGCGACTATTCAGGGATTGCCGATTTGGTTGGCGCAATTTCTGCGGGATGGGCGGTTAATTGTGTTTGGGGTGCTGATTGTTTTGGGGACGATATTTTTTCCGCAAGGTTTGGTGACACCGGAGTTGTTGAAGAGGTGGAAGAAGGGCGATCGCACTTCTGTTTAAAATTAGATTTTTGGTAAACAAAGGTGCGATCGCCTCCCCAATCCTTATAGATCGCCTATCCAGAAAAACAGTAAGGGGCGATCGCATCCCCAGTCCTTATCCATCGCCTATCTATAAAACCGTGTCTCACAGATCGCTTATGATAAATGTATCCTCGTATGTCTAGGAGTTTAAACTATGTCTCTCGCTGAGTTAATTCCTTTGGTGAACAGTCTGAGCCAGCCAGACAAATTATCACTCTTCAAACTCCTAGCTGTGCAAATCCCAAAGGCTGAACTACAAGTTATCTTTTCTGCATCAGAGTATCCGGTTTGGTCGCCCTACGACGCAACGGAAGCTGCAAACATTATGATGCAGATGATTCGGGATGACCGAGAGGCATCTACTCATGCCTAGTACGATCGAGTTTCCCTTTTCTGACGATGAAGCATTACCCACGATTCCGATCACTCTGAGTCATGCAGGTTTTTCTGTCTGCGCGAATGCACTGCTAGATACTGGGTCTGCGGTCAATCTATTACCTTATGACATAGGGCTGCAATTGGGTGCAATTTGGGAGGAACAAACTATCCGCTTGCCATTGGCTGGAAATCTTGCAATGGTTGAGGCGCGGGGTGTATTTGTGCACGTTCAAATTGGGAATCTGGAACCAGTTCGTCTAGCATTTGCCTGGGCACAATCCTCTCAGGTGCCCTTAATTCTTGGGCAAACGAATTTCTTTCGAGAATTTGATGTTTGTTTTCAGCGATCGCGATGCACGATCGAGATTATCCGCTTCTAATCAGCGTCGATGTCAATTAGATTGATAATAGCTTTTAGTAAAAAGCGATCGCATTCGCTGTAGGTTGGGTTGAGCAGCATTGAGCTTATTGCCTGTCATTTATCGAATCAGGCGAAACCCAACATCCATTGGCTTGAGCGGGGCTTAGGTGTTGGGTTTCATGCTTCAACCCAACCTACGATGTGGGCGATCGCACTAGGTTCAATGTAGAAACTGTTGCCAGAAACAAAGGTGATGACAAGGCGTGCAAGACCTGAGTTTAACGAGTTGACAGTGAACTTCAACGCGACACCCGCCAAATTTTAATCGTTTTGTCATCACTACCACTAACCAAAGTTTGCCCATCTGGACTGATGGCGACAGACCTAACCGAGTTAGAATGACCCGACAAAGTGCGGATTAAATTGCCTGTTGCTAAATTCCAAATTTTAATCGTATTGTCACCACCACCACTAACCAAAGTCTGCCCATCTGGACTGATGGCGACAGAATAAACCGAGTAGGAATGACCCGACAAAGTGCGGATTAAATTGCCTGTTGCCAAATTCCAAATTTTAATCGTATCGTCAACACTACCACTAACCAAAGTCTGCCCATCTGGACTGATGGCGACATCTGGAACCGAGTAGGAATGACCCGACAAAGTGCGGATTAAATTGCCTGTTGCCAAATTCCAAATTTTAATCGTATTGTCATAACTACCGCTAACCAAAGTCTGCCCATCTGGACTGATGGCGACAGAAAAAACAGTGCTGGAATGACCCGACAAAGTGCGGATTAAATTGCCTGTTGCCAAATTCCAAATTTTAATCGTTTTGTCAACACTACCACTAACCAAAGTCTGCCCATCTGGACTGATGGCGACAGAAAAAACAGTGCTGGAATGACCCGACAAAGTGCGGATTAAATTGCCTGTTGCCAAATTCCAAATTTTAATCGTATTGTCACCACCACCACTAACCAAAGTCTGCCCATCTGGACTGATGGCGACAGACCTAACCCAGTCGGAATGACCAGTAAGAGTTTTGACTAAAGAAACATTTTCTAAAGAACTTCCACTCGCACTAGAACTCGGCGAACTAATAGGCGCAACACTTCTCACTGCACTCGGACTCGAACTCGGCGAACTCGTCACCACCGGACTAGGTGAACTAACATCCCTCGGACTAACAGAACTCCCACCTAATTTAGAGAACCAAAACCCAATTCCACCCCCCAAAACCAACAACACCCCCGCAGCCACGCCTAGAGGTAAATTGGTTTTCCGCTTTCCCAACTTTTGCGCCAGTTCCTCTATCCGCTGCAAAAGCACCTGGGTATTGTGCGGTCTATCCCCTGGCCTTCGCGCCATCAAATTATCGATAAAATCTGCCAAACTCGGTGAAATATTCGCCGCCTGTCGCCAGCGAAACACATCGTTATGGGCATCGTAAAAATTTAAAGGATGCTGTCCGGTCAGCAAATACACAAAGGTGCGTCCCAATGCAAAAAAATCTGATTGCGGTACAGCTTGGAAATTCTGTTGTTCCGGTGGCGTGTACCCAGCAGAAACTATCCCCGTAATTTGGTGTCCCACACCCACTTTGGCAAGATAAGTATAAGTCGCTTCCCTCGCCGTGCCAAAATCAATCAACACCAACTGCCCATTCGGTCTTAGCATGATATTGGGCGGCTTAATATCCCGATGGAAATACTGCTTCCCATGCACTAAATGCAAGATTTCTGCGATTTGCTTTAACCAGGCTATTGCTTGCCGTTCAGAAATGGGATGATTTCCCTGCTGTTTTAGCCACTCTTCTAAATTTGGCCCCTCGATTTTTTCCATGACAAAGCAGTGCAATATCAACCCGTTTCTGGTTTGATACGGGAAATAACCATCGACTTTGGGAATACCGAGATGCTGGAATTGCGCTAATACTTTTGCTTCCTGCTGAAATAGTTCGACTACTTTGGCGTTGTTGTTGAGACGTTCTTGGAGGACTTTCAGTATTTTAGAAATTCCCGGTTCCTCTGCGGTGTAAATTTTGCCAAAACCGCTGTCATCGCTGAGGAGTCGCATCACGCGATAGCGTCCTTGCAGCAGTAAGTCGGAACCGCAACTTTGACAGTGGCGGTTGTTAGTGTTCTGCGAGTGGTCTGGTTTTGGGCAAGTTGGGTTGATGCAAAGGCTCATAGCTAGTATTGAGAGCGGTTACTTGTAGTATATAGGAGCCGCCTTTCCTTTGAGATTAGTTATTTCTGTCGTACCCGATTCGTGATACCGTGCCTGAATCTGAGCGATCGAAAAGATTTGATTGCTTAGGGTGTTGAACCGCCGCCCGATCTAGTAATCGAAGTAGATGTCACTAGCTACACTAATTTGGATGATTACTTGCCTTATCAAGTGCCGGAAGTGTGGCTGTTCAAGAAAAAAGTGAAAGTAGAAACGATAAAGGTACGAGCATGGCATCCATCCGCGAGTTGCACCGACAACTGGTTAATAAAGAACGCTCTGCTGTAGAAATTACTCAAGAAGCATTAGACCGTATTACCCAGTTAGAGCTAAAGTTGAAAAGCTTTCTGTGCGTCACAGCAGACCGCGCAACAGCACCAATAAAGTTAAGATTGAAATGGTTGGTAAATTACGACAGTTGGGCTTGAGCGATGAGCAAATTGCAGAGGTGCTAGGACTAGCCTTGGAGGTCGTGAAATCATTATAATATATCATATTTGCCGTATTTTTGGGAAGCAGTATCATGCCAAGGATTCAGTTAGATTTAGGTTTGAATCGCTTAGGAAGGCTTGCCGAACAAACGATCGCCTTTTGTAAAAAGTGGCGGATCGTAGAGTTAGCGCTGTTTGGTTCGGTTTTGCGAGAAGATTTTTGCCCAGAAACAAGCGACATAGATATACTCGTAACTTTTGCACCTGATTACCGATGGACATTTGAGGACGCGATGCAGATGCAGGAGGAACTTGAAACCTTATGCGGACGTAAGGTAGATATCCTTAGCAAACAATGTATCGAACAAAGTATTAACTGGATTAGAAAACAAGAAATTCTCAACTCTGCAAAGGTAATTTATGTCAGCAAATAGAGATATAGCAATCCTAAATCATTTGTGAATTTCTTACTCCCTCCCCTTACTAAGGGGAGGGTTGGGGTGGGGTAAAAAAACTTTACGACTCATTTAGGATTGCTATATGGCTTCCCTGTTGGATATTGTACAGGCTGGCGAGATGATTCAACGTTATCTCACCGGAATTGATAGCGAGGAATTGGCAGCTTCTGATGAGAAACAAGCTGCTATTATTTATAGAATTATAGTTATTGGTGAAGCCACAAAACGCATATCCTCTGAATTTCGCGCTGAACATCCAGAAATCCCTTGGAAAGATATGGCAGGAATGAGAGATTGGGTTTCTCATGCTTACGATCGAGTAAATTTAGACATCGTTTGGGATGTTGCTCAAAACAAAATTCCTCAACTGCTAGTTCAGATTAAGCCCTTAATTGCTAATGATTAAAATACGTTTTTGGTATTATACTTAAGTTGAATTCGATCGCCACTTGCGATCGCTTTTTTGCCTTTCATCACTACACAGCGGCAGTCAAAGCGGTTAAAGAGTATGGCAAAAAAGCTAAAATAATATCATTTTCTGGAATGCCTTGATCTATCAAATTTTGGGTAATGCCACATTCCATGCCATCGTACTCAATATAAACTTTTCCATCTTCTAGGGTAATGTAAATTAAATTCCCTCTCACTCGCCGTCCTCTATCCCAACCCACTTGCATTAAAGCATAGCGATCGCGCGTTTCATCCAACACCGAATCTAGTCTAATCTCTCCATGAGATGGACGCAATTTAGCGTATTGAAGAATAACCTGTTTTACTATTTCTCGATAGGTCGCGCTGGTATCCATGTTTATCTATTATGACTTACACGCAGACACTCAGAAACCGGGTTTCTTCGGAGATTTTTCATTATAATCTGAGTTTTTCACAGAAACCCGGTTTCTTGGCCTAAGTTTTATCTATTATAGCACGATCGCCCGCTCTCAAGTATTTGCAACCGTGGTTAAAAACGCCTAAAATTAGTCAGGAGGTATAAGTTTTATGTTCGCAGTCGTCACCCCAGAAAAAATTCACTTGCCACCAGGAACACTTGTGAAATTCCCCGGAAACTGGCAGGATTATCAAGCACTTGTAGCACAATTGGGCGATCGCCAAATTCCGCGCATCAAATATCGACCAGGAGAGATTTTATTAATTTCCCCTTTACCCGTACACGGAAAACAAGCTCATGTTATCGCAATTGTGGCAAGAGTTCTGCTAGATTACTTGGGCAGAGATTATGAAGCGTTTACGCCAATTACGATGGATTTGCCGGAGGTAAGAGGAGTTGAACCAGATTATTGTTTTTATATCGATAATTGCGCGGCAATTATGGGTAAAGATCGGATTGCTTGGGGTGTTGAACCGCCGCCCGATCTGGTGATCGAAGTGGATGTTACTAGCTACACTAATTTAGATGATTACTTGCCTTATCAAGTGCCGGAAGTGTGGCTGTTTAAGAAAAATAGGCTAATAATTTACTGTTTGCAAAGTGGTCGATATGTCGAAAGTTTAATCAGCCGTTATTTTCCCAATTTTAATGTATCAGAAATTGTGGAGGAATGCTGGCAAATGTCGCGCGACAACCATACAAGTACAGTAATTCGGGAGTTGCGACGGAAAATTGAGAGGGAGAACTGTTGAATCTGTGATTTGGTTTGTAGTAAAGATTTCAGCGGCAAAATTTATGCGGGGCAAAGTTGGGGGCGGGCGGGTTTATTGAGATTGTTGGTTCTTGTTATATATTGTTGGTGAACCCGCCCCTACAGCTAGTTGAGAGCGCACTTTTTCATCTATTATTAAAAAAACTCGATCGCGCGATCGAACCTTTCGCCACCAACATCATCTCTGGGCCACAGTACCCGCACCCACCTCAGATGCGGACTTTACACCCAGGCAGTAAGCAGGTGCAATTGCCAGCTATATTGACATATAAGCCGAAAGTAGAAAAAATAAAGGTACGAGCATGGCATCCATCCGCGAGTTGCACCGACAACTGGTCAATAAAGAACGCTCTGCTGTGGAAATTACTCAAGAAGCATTAGACCGTATTACCCAGCTAGAGCCAAAATTAAAAAGCTTTCTGTGCGTGACAGCAGACCGCGCAATGGCGCAGGCAGTCCAAGTTGATGCCCAAATCGCTGCCGGGGAAGAAATTGGGCTGTTGGCCGGAATCCCGATCGCCGTTAAAGACAATATGTGCACCCAAGGCGTTCCCACAACCTGCGCCTCTCGGATTTTGGAGAATTTTGTCCCTCCTTACGACGCCACTGTTGTCTCGAAACTCCAAGCCGCTGGTGCGGTGATTGTGGGTAAGGCGAACATGGACGAGTTCGCAATGGGGAGCTCTACGGAAACTTCTGCTTATCAAGTTACCGCGAATCCTTGGGACTTAGAGCGGGTTCCCGGTGGTTCTTCTGGCGGTTCTGCCTCTGCGGTAGCGGCGGGAGAATGCGTTGTGAGTTTGGGTTCGGATACCGGAGGTTCGATCCGTCAACCAGCTTCCTTTTGTGGCTTGGTAGGGCTAAAACCCACCTATGGGTTGGTTTCTCGCTACGGTTTGGTCGCCTATGCTTCTTCTCTCGATCAAATCGGCCCCTTTGGCCGGACTGTTGAGGATACGGCAATTTTGTTGGGGGCGATCGCCGGTTACGATCAGAGAGATTCCACGAGTCTGAATGTGGAAATTCCTGATTATGCTCAAGCTTTGAGACCTAATTTGCGCCCGAAAGGTCAGATTAGAATCGGGGTAATTAAAGAAACTTTTGGTGTAGGGTTAGAGCCTGCGGTGAAAGAATGTGTTACTAAGGCGATCGAACAATTTCAAAAGTTGGGAGCAGAAATTCAAGTAGTTTCTTGTCCCAGGTTCCGCTATGGTTTGCCCACTTACTACATTATTGCTCCATCGGAAGCTTCGGCTAATTTGGCGAGATATGATGGAGTTAAGTACGGTTTCCGGGCTGCTGACTCTGACAATCTTTTGGATATGTATGCCAAAACTCGCTCTCAAGGGTTTGGTTCCGAGGTGAAGCGCCGGATTGCGATCGGCACTTATGTTTTGTCGGCTGGATATTACGATGCCTACTATTTAAAAGCTCAAAAAGTTCGGACTTTAATTAAAGAAGACTTTGAGAAAGCTTTTGCTCAAGTTGATGTTTTGGTCTGTCCTACAGCTCCAACTACGGCTTTTAAAGCGGGCGAAAAATTCAACGATCCCTTGAGTATGTATTTGTCAGATTTGATGACTATTCCGGTGAATCTGGCTGGTTTGCCCGCTTTGAGTTTGCCCTGTGGCTTTGATGATAAGGGACTACCGGTGGGCATACAACTGATTGGTAATGTTTTGCAAGAATCTCGCTTATTTCAAGTGGCTCACGCTTACGAGCAGTCTACCAATTGGCACTTGCATAGCCCGAAATTGCATTGATTTTTGAAATTAGGCGGAATGCTGCGGCGCAAGTTAGTAATGGATTATGGCTAATTATGTGAATTCATAATTAGCCATAAATTTTGACTAATGGCCAATTAGCCGTGCACTCTCCTATTTCCCATGAATAACTTGCTGGTCTTAATTTTGTCTAAATCTTTCATCGGTTTTGGGATATTTCTGGCGATCGCCTATTCTGGTGCTTGTGTCTATTTATTTGTAGCGCAAGGTAAGTTTATCTTTTTTCCGACGCAGGCGATCTCTTCAACTCCCAAAGATTTTCAGTTGAAATATCAAGATGTGGTACTGCCAATTTCCAGTAAAACGGGTGCAGCAGAAAGCGTACACGGCTGGTGGATTCCCACATCCGATACCCCCCCCAGCCCCCCCTTAGCAAGGGGGGGAGTAAGAAAATCCGTTCCCCTAAACAATGACAAACCCGTCTCTCCCACTCCTGTCCCCCCCCTTTATAAGGAAGGCTCCTCTCCTGTCCCCCCCCTTGATAAGGAAGGCTCCTCTCCTGTCCCCCCCCTTGATAAGGAAGGCTCCTCTCC
>NZ_JBGJZU010000119.1:0-13219 GCF_041354475.1 Microcoleus sp. | reverse complement strand
CTTGATGAGGCCATCTTCTGACCATCGGGCAAGGGTTCTGGGGTTAACTCCCAAAGCGTTAGCTGCTTCTCTTGGTGTGACATACGGCATGGCATTCTCGTGGAAGAATACTTTTGATTTTATCTGATTTTGTCCGTTATGTCTACTATGTCCGTTGAAGTCGTGTAAACTGCCTTTAGGTCACACGTCTCAAACCACTTAGTTAGAAGTCACTCAAAGGAATCTTGTCAGTAGAGTTGCTGACGGTGTTACGCTGTACATCCCTGGACAAACAGGGCATACGCGATCGCAATACTTTCGCTATTGATAGCTAAAGCAAAGGAGCCGTCCCTCAAAGCTCGGATCATAATGTTCCGAGCGCCGCCCCAATCTCGGTCATGTTCGTGACCGCAGTTAGGGCATTTAAATGTTTTAGAGCCACCTAATTTATCATAAACCGATCGCTCCGCAACTTCTGGCCTTCTCAACATACTCCCTGGGGAGTGGTTGGCAGCAGGGAAGCATAGACTTTCGCTGTCGGCTCCTTCGGATAAAAGCCATCGCTAGACTCGTTGGGCCGTAGCCAAAGTAGCTTCCGAAGGTTGGATATGGTACTTGACGAGATTTGCCAGTTCTTGTAACTGACTAATCGCTTCTGCACCTTCTAGTTTCATCAGTTCCCGATCGTCCCGCATCTCAGTCCAAGTAATACCATAATCTGACACTAAAAATCGAATCAGATGATTATCCGTCAAACTGACCATAAATGAGGCACTGTTCATCTGACCCCCGCAAGTGTAGCAGGATGCCAGATAACCCCGATGCTCTAGCACGATCGCTAAAGCTTGGAGGTTCATTACCAAATCTTGGACGAATTTACGGTGTTGTTCTGCAAGTCTCAGAAACACAGTTTTTCTCCTATCACCACGCCGTTTATTTTATACCCAATTTCATAATTTCTTAATGATTGGGTCCCTAGGTGCTGGTACAGTATACGTTCAGTATGCTAGAAAAAAATCAAATTAGCGATCTCTTCAGCCCAGCATTACTAGATTAACCCAGTTGTGTTCTCCACGGAGTATCAGCAGCGACATTCAGATCAAACACTCTGCCACAGAGCGCTCAAGCCACAAAATTTGCCTTCTGTAATCGGTGATTCAGCCATTGAATCACCCAAAGATACAAATAACTAATGATAGTTATGTAGTTAGTTAAGTAGAAAATGTCAATCTCCCTGGGGATACTCGTCCCAAAGAGTTGTAGTCTGTCGTAAGCTCCGAAAATCGCCATTTCCCAAAATCAAATGATCTAACAAGGGAATACACAAAAACTGGGCGCCAGCCAGCAACTGTCGTGTCAAAGCAATATCCTCCGGGCTTGGTTCCAGATTTCCCGACGGATGATTGTGGGAAATAATCGCCCTGGTGGCCCCTTGACGGATTACCTCCCGAAAAATATCCCTAGGGTGAGCCAAAGTCTCCGTCGCAGTGCCGATGGTAATTACCTGAGTTCCCAGCAGCCGATTTTTTACATCCAGCAACACCACAGCAAAACGTTCCTGAGACTGCCACATCAAATCCTGACTCAGAGCAGCCGCAGCCGATTGGGGAGAGTCAACAATTGCCAAATCCGGTGGCCGCGACTGAAACACCCGCTTACCCAATTCTACCGCAGCCAAAATCCCCGTCGCCTTAGCAGGACCAATCCCGTGAATCTGGGTCAACTCCTGCACGCTAATATCCCGCAGCACAGCCAGAGGGTCTCGTTGGTGCTGGCTCAACTGATTTAAAATATATTGTCCCAACCCCACAGCCGAAAGCTTGCCCTTTCCCTGCCCAGTACCGAGCAGAATCGCAATCAGTTCCGCAGTCGCCAAACTTTTTGGGCCACTAGCCATCAAGCGCTCCCGCGGCCGTTCACTTGTCGGTAAATCGACAATTCTCAAGCTGTAAGTCATCGAATTTTAGATTTGAGATTTGAGATTTGAGATTGAACCTACAGATGAATCCAGGGGCTTGTGGTCAGGATGCTAGGTTTTTCTAAGTGTCTAGGGCCGCGGACGCACCAACATTGCAAGCTCAACCAAGTTCCCATATTAGCCGATCGCTCTCTCTGTTAAAATCAGTGCGATCGCCTAAAAAACCCCCATAAATTGACCAAGGCTGTGCGGAATTTACGGCGGTTTTGGATAAATACTTACATTAAATAATTAATAGCTTTTTAAATAACCAAAAATTTCAGCTTAAAATATACGAAAACTTCCTAGCCGAAACTATGCAAGTCCGTTTTAATGTAGTTCGCCAAAATCAAAACGAGCCTCCCCGCGTTCATACTTACACCCTAGAGGTAGAAGAAAGCAATACTATCCTCGACTGCCTCAATAGCATTAAGTGGGAACAGGATGGCACCTTAGCCTACCGCAAAAATTGCCGTAACACAATTTGTGGTAGTTGTTCCATGCGGATTAATGGTCGATCGGCATTAGCTTGCAAAGAAAATGTTGGCAGCGAACTCGCAAGACTTGATAAAATAGCTAATTTCAGTTCGGCAGAAAAACCAACCGATTTCATCCCAGAAATTACGATCGCCCCCATGGGAAATATGCCCGTAATCAAAGATTTGGTCGTAGATATGACCAGTTTTTGGGACAACCTGGAAGCCGTTGACCCCTATGTCAGCACTTCCGGGCGAGCAGTGCCAGAACGCGAATTTCTGCAAACACCAGAAGAGCGATCGAAACTCGACCAAACAGGCAATTGCATCCTCTGCGGCGCGTGCTATTCTGAGTGCAACGCCCGCGAAGTCAACCCAGAATTTGTCGGGCCCCACGCCCTAGCCAAAGCTTATCGCACCATCGCCGACTCCCGCGATAGCGATACAGAAAATCGCCTGGAAAAATATAACCAAGGCACCGAAGGCGTTTGGGGATGTACCCGTTGTTACTACTGCAACTCGGTTTGCCCCATGGAAGTTGCGCCGATGGATCAAATTGGTAAGATTAAACAAGAGATTCTCGATCGCAAAGATGACCAAGCCAGTCGATCGATTCGCCACCGCAAAGTCTTAATCAATCTAGTCAAAGAAGGTGGCTGGATAGACGAGCGTAAATTTGGCATCGAAGTAGTAGGAAACTACTTCCGCGATGTCCAAGGTTTATTAAGTCTCGGCCCCTTGGGTTTAAGAATGATCGCTCGCGGCAAATTCCCCTTATCCTTTGAGAGTTCAGAAGGTACTAACACCATCCGAGATTTGATTGAATCAGTTCAAAGTTTAGAAAAATCAACAGATTAACTGTTTGTTGTCATGTTTTGGTAAAATTGCCTAGTTGGAGATTCTGGGGATGAGATAACAGGTAGATACCTCGTATTTCCCATCCTCAATCCCTGCTCTCGATTTTAAAGAAGCGTAAATGTGGTGAGACTTCCCCGAAATTTTGCTTTGGTTTGGCATCGAGCCAGCCAAAAACTCGTTGTTTTGGGAGAAATCTAAGAGTAAATAAGGAGTTTGACAATGATCAAAAAAAAAATTAAGCTGCTGGTAATTAAAATTTACGATAAGTTATTTTCCAAAATAGGAAATTTGGCGATCGACAGATACATGGAAACCCGCTTTCTATTCAAATACTTGCTTTACGGGAATGAAGACCGTTTGCAAATAGCAGAAACTGCGGTGATTAACAATGCTACTTTTAATACAATCTCCGGCGACATCAAAATAGGAGAATATGTATTTTTTGGACTGAATGTTTCAGTTTTAACAGGAACCCATGATTATAACAAGTTTGGTCGTGAAAGACAAATCACTGTTCCAGGCTTTGGCAGAGATGTCATCATCAAAGAAGGAGCTTGGCTGGCTAGTAATGTGACGGTGATTGGTCCTTGCATCATAGGAGAGCATTCAGTAGTAGCTGCTGGTTCCCTAGTGAATAAAGACGTAGAGCCTTATAGTATTGTGGCGGGAATACCTGCGAGAGTTGTCAAAAAAATCGACCCCCCTTCCAATAGCGATCGCACTTTCTCTGAATAATATTACGGAGTTTCATGTCTAGCATTGAATTATTTCAATGTACATACGATAGCAATAGCCCTGCTTCAATTCGCTCTCAAAGATGCAATCTGAACCGAACACCTTTAGTCAATTTTATCCTACTTTCAGTATTAGGATTGCCACTCTGCCTCTTGAGTGCTTATATTTTTCATATAATCTTTGAGAAACCATTCATGAGCAACTAAACTAAAAAAGCCAAATACCAGCACCCCGACTTAGGGAAAAAGTCGGGGTGCTAACAGAAGACAAATTACAGAAATAGCGATGCAATACCGATCGCGATCGCCCCAATAGCCAATAACAAAGACCAGAAGCGGTGATAACTATTAACCGTCGTACCGCTATCGCTTTCAAGCTGAATTAAATCCATCCAAGGTGCGACACCACGGCGGAACCAACCCAAAGCCTTAACATCCATCCCAATCAAACTTTTCACCCGTTTCATCCCAAACAGAAAATTACCAATCGGGCCAAAACGAGAAGCATAACGCAGATAAATCATCCCGGTTCTATCTTGCAATTTCAAATCAGAACCGAAAGCATAACCAGCATCACCGCGACCAATTAATTCGCCCTGAAGTTTCGCAGGTTGACCCCGCAAAGGACTAGCATAGGGGTCAGACATTAAAGTTAAAACATCCAAACTCTCTGCTTGGTTGTATGTAGGGAACATCACCAAAGTCTTCAGGAAAATCCCCGTACCCAAACCAATTAAAGGACAGGCAATCATCATCATCGGATTGGCAGCCGACAGGGAAATTCCGATCGCAAAACCCACAGACAAACCGACAATTTCTGCACTGTAAAGCAGCAAATCCAACACAAAATTGCCGTACAATTTCCGCTTGCTCAAATTGTGGCCTTCGCCGACAATCCTGCCCATATCAAACTCAGTATCTAAGCCTAATTGTTCCGCATAAGTGCTCAAAGCGCGAACTCGTTTACCAGTCAGCGGGTGAGTCGAATTCAACTCCATCCACCAAGCCCAAGGATTAAACATATCCCACAAAAATACCCGCCCGATCTTTTCTGGTTCCGAAGAAATCCGGTAAGCAGTGCCTGTAGATGTGGCAGCTTTGGCATCGTAAATGCCTAAAGCGCGAGTTCCTTCTAATAAGCGGCTGGGTTCTGTTGCCCTTTGTCCTTCTTCCAAAATTCCGTAAGCAATTTTGACTAAAGCGCGGGACAAAGCATTGGGGTTGCCAGTAGTTTCAGCAGCAAAATGGTCAGCAAAATATTCCCTGGTGCGCGACAAGTATAGTAACAAATAAGTGCCGACAATGTAAAACAAATAAGCCACAGCCGCTACGGAACTGGCCGCATCTTTCACTTTTTCACCACCCCTATTGCCGAGCCTGTGAGCGGTAGTGTAAATTAAATAAGTAATCTGCACTAAAGTCGAAGCTAAAGTCATGACTGCAAAATCCCAGTGGACGATGTGACCGAGTTCGTGGGCGTAAACAGTGGCAACTTCATCGTCATCTAAATAGGTAAAAAGACCTTCACTGACAACGACGCGAGCGCTGTTGGGAAAGGAACCGTAGGTAAAAGCAGTGGGGTTTTGGTCGTCGATAATTCCTAACCGTGGTTGCTTCAATTTGTGCTGCTGACAAACTTTCTGAATAACTTTCGCTGTTTCAGGACTTTTGTCTTCAATTTCTGCTAGGGAAACCCAGCGAGTATTGTAAAGCCAGTTTTGGGTTAAGTCCATTAACCAAGGTGAGAGGAAAAAAGCGGCGATGTTGAAAATCAGGGTAATGGGAAGTGCGATCGCCAATCCGGTTACTGGATCGGGACTATTGATAATCAAAACTGCCGCTAAGGATAAGGCTAACACCATACCTAATAGCAGGGTGATGGTGACACCGGAAGCTAAAACGAGATTTCCTCCCGTTTTTTGTACCAGCTTAACACCAGCTTTGGCAGCTCTTCCTGTCTTGTGTAAACGGGATTGAGAAGACATAATAATCTCCAAAGGTTATTTTAAAATAGGAATGTCCGTCAGGCTTTGTATCTACTTCACTGTTTTAGCCTGTAACTTCGGAATGTTGTACAGATTCTCAACAAAAGTATAGAATTTGTTCTAGTTTTGTTAAAATAGAAACTGAGTATAATAATTTTTTGACAAGTTACTGTTATGTCGATCGCCCAAATTGCCCAAACCACCCGCCAAGCTGCTAGAAAGTTAGCCGTTTTGTCCGCGGATGCCAAAAATCAAGCCATTGAAGCTATTGCTAAAGCTTTAGAAGTTGCTGCGCCCTCCATTGTGGCGGCAAATGTGGCAGATTGCCAAGCCGCTCAGGCCGAGGGCATTGCTAAACCGTTGTACGATCGCCTGAAGTTGGATGAGGTGAAGTTGAAAAGTGCGATCGCCGGTGTGCGCGACGTTGCCAAACTGCCAGACCCGATCGGTGTCGTGCAAATTCACCGGGAATTGGATGCAGGATTGATTCTGAAGCGCGTTACCTGTCCTTTGGGCGTTTTAGGAATTATTTTTGAAGCCCGTCCTGAAGCTTTAATTCAGATAGTATCCTTGGCAATCAAATCAGGAAATGGCGTAATTCTCAAAGGTGGCAAAGAGGCAGTCCGTTCCTGCGAAATCTTGACAAAAGTCATTCAACAAGCTTTAGCAGAAACCGTAGTCAATCCCCAAGTTGTGCAGTTACTAACCACGCGGGAAGAAACAATCGAATTGCTAAAGATGGATAAATATATAGATTTAATTATTCCCAGAGGCTCCAACTCTTTTGTCCAGTTCGTGCAGGAAAACACCAGAATTCCCGTCTTGGGACACGCCGACGGAATTTGTCATTTGTATGCAGACCAAGCTGCGGATATTGACAAAGCAATCTCGATTGCCGTCGATGCCAAAACTCAGTATCCCGCAGCCTGTAATGCCATTGAAACTATGTTGGTTCACAGTGCGATCGCTCCCAAATTTTTGCCTCTAGTAGCCGCAGCTTTGCAGGAGAAAAAAGTCGAACTGCGGGGAGACGAAAAAACTCGTGAAATCTTGGATATTGCCCCAGCTACAGAAACAGATTGGTCTACAGAATATAGCGATTTAATTTTGTCAATCAAAATAGTAGATTCTGTGGAAGCAGCAATTAATCACATCAATACCTACGGTTCCCGACACACAGATGTAATTGTCACCGAAGATAGCGAAGCCGCCGAAACCTTTTTAGATCGAGTAGATGCCGCCGGAGTTTATCACAATTGTTCCACTCGATTTGCCGATGGTTTCCGCTACGGTTTTGGTGCAGAAGTGGGGATTAGTACCCAGCAAATGCCACCTCGCGGGCCTGTTGGTTTAGAAGGATTGGTGACGTACAAGTATCGAGTGGTGGGAGATGGACATATTGCCGCTAGTTATGTGGGAAATCAGTCTCAGAAGTTTAGTCATCAAGATTTGTAAATCCGGGTGCATCTCAATGAGTGCCAATATATTCCTAGGGGCGAAGCCTGACCGCAGTAAATCTCTGGTTATCACTAATAAATTGTCTGCGGTCATGCTTCGCCTATGCAAAATCGGGATTTGTAAATCCTGAGTAATATTAAAATCAAAAATAACCAATCACAAATGAGTAACATAGAATTTCTGCAACCAGGAGATTTGCTCAGAGTAATTTCCCCCAGTGGTACTTTGCGAGAATTAACTAACTTTGAACGTGGTGTAGAAATTTGGAAATCCCGCGGCTATCGAGTTGAATTAAGTCCCGGCTTTGACGGTCGCTGGGGCTATTTGGCTGGTTCTGACGAAAACAGACTCCAACAACTCACAGATGCCCTCAAGGACCCAGATTGTCGCGGTATTCTATGCGTGCGCGGAGGTTTCGGCAGCACTAGACTTTTGGAAACAGGAAAATTGGCAAAAAATACCCAATCGCCATTTCCTGATTCCCATTCTCCGAAATGGCTGATTGGCTTTTCAGATATTACGGCTTTGCTCTGGAATCACGATAAATTAGGCATTTGGGGCGTTCACGGGCCACTGCTGACTACTTTGGGCCTGGAACCAGATTGGTCTGTCGATCGTCTTTTTGACTATGTAGAAGGTCGTCCGTTACCATCTTTGTCTGGTAAGGGATGGGGGGGTCTAAAAGCCACGGGGACGCTGTTTCCCGCGAATCTGACGGTGGCTACTCATTTGCTCGGAACCCCCTATCAACCGGATTTAACCGGGGTGATTCTAGCATTTGAGGATGTTTCAGAGGCTCCTTACAGGATCGATCGAATGTTGACTCAGTGGCGGATGGCGGGGGCTTTTACAGGGGTGCAGGGGATTGCTTTGGGACGTTTTAGTCGTTGCGAGATTGACCCGCAGATTCCCAGTTTTAGTGTAGAAGAAGTTTTGCGCGATCGCCTGGGTGACTTAAATATTCCCATTGTCTCGGATTTACCCTTTGGACACGACGGAGTTAACGCTGCTTTACCAATGGGAATTATGGCCAGTCTCGATGCTGAATCGGGAGTGCTCATTTGCGGCTAAATTCTGAGCGATCGCAGTTTGCAATGGCTAAATAGTCCTGTTGGGTGAGGTTGACACTGGATGACCGAAAGTATATTTAAAATGTAGCCTTTTACCGACCATCCATTACCGCGTTTATCTGTGCAAATGTCGGTGTAAACACAGCCAAAAAAATTAAAAAATTACCCAAAGAGGTGAATATGAAAACAGACAAATTGTTAAAAAATATTACCGCCGCTGTGCTAGTTGCAGGATTAGCACTGACTGGAATTTCCTCCGGTGCTGGGGCTGAACAAATCACCAATGGCGATCGCCTCGACGGAGTAATTCGTCGCACATCCACCATCTACCGCTTCCGAAATATGTGGGTCCCCGGCTCACCAACCGAAGAATTACGCGGTCAAGAATACACTTTCACTGCTAACGAAGGCGATGATATCCAAGTTTATTTAAACACTAACAGAAGTGGCGGTTTTACTCCTGTGATGGTGCTGTTTTATGGGAATAACAAACAAGTAGCTTTTACCCAAGAGACTTCTTTTAATTATCAGATTCCCCGTAGTGGCGATTATCGACTTTTAGTGTTAGCAAAAGATGCTACAAGGGGCGGAAATTATACGTTGGAAGTTTCTGGGATTCAGGGTGACAGAAGGGCTAGGGATTGGCGGGACAACAGGAACA
Organism: Microcoleus sp.; assembly: GCF_041354475.1. NCBI lineage: Bacteria > Bacillati > Cyanobacteriota > Cyanophyceae > Oscillatoriales > Microcoleaceae > Microcoleus > Microcoleus sp. The sequence continues at coordinate 4,041 of NZ_JBGJZU010000119.1, read as the reverse complement.
ATAACGGGCGCTCCAATCGGAGAGATAATAACAATAGGTACGACGGAGAACAGATTTTGCGAGATGATTTGGGTTTGCGGGCTGTGGATTGTAACCAGAGACGTTCTCTGGTGAGAGTAAGGTTTGATGATGGAGATACGACTTATTGTGCGATACCAACTCGCGATTATCCCCAGGGAGATTATTACTATAACCCGCGCACTAGGAATTTAGATTCGGCTCGGATTGATGATAGCCGAAATCAGTGTCGGGTAGTCGTGGGCGGACAATGCGTCACGAGATAGTTGAGATAGTCCCCAAGAGGCGGGTTTTAGAGATCGTATTTGAGGCGAGCAAACAATCTATAGCCTTTCTCAGTTAGGTGGGTACTAGGTAATGGGTAATGGGTAATGGGGCATGGGGCACTTGGGCTCCAGCGTTGTCGAAGTATGGGCCATGGGGCACTTGGGCATTACCAATTACCAATTACCAATTACCTATTACCAATTACCCATTACCCATTACCAATTACCCATTACTTCAAATCTATCAAAATTATCCCCATCCTGGCTCGATGATTTTTTTTACTATGTCTAACGACATAGAACAAAGTTACACCTGTAGAGCGATGTAGCTATTTACAAAGATATTTATTATTAAAGATAAGGTTTTTTAAATTCCACCCACAAAAGCCAAACAATCAGTCCTATCACCTAAAACTTACCTGTTGGGTATTCAAATATTATGAACAAAATAACACCATTTTTGATCGGCGGCATTCTTTTATTTGGAGCAGTAGCTTGCAGTGAAGGTGCAAAAACTAGCGCTGATGCTCCTAATTCCGCCACACAAACTGCGGCTAGTCCTCCCGCAGCCGAGACAGTACAAAAAACTCAGGGCGACGCAACTAGCGATGTTCGCAAAGCCCAAGCCAATTCTGATATTAGGGCGCGAGAACAGCGCAACAATGTGACAGGTGGCGATGCCATTAGAGCCGACGGCGACCTCAAAAGTGAAGTGCGCTCTAAGTTGGAAGTCAATATTACGAAAGGTCAGCTAACTGTGGATGCCAAAGATGGGGCAGTTACCGTCGGAGGAACAGTTCCCAATCAACAAGATTTAGCTAAAATTGAACCCTTAGCTAAACAGATTAAGGGTGTCAAAACAGTAAACGTTACGGCAGTTGTTGCCCCGGCTACAGCCAAATAAGCTTCAGTAGTAATACCAAATCAGACTTGAATATCCCCTAGATTTATGAGTCCCCTTCTCCTGGGACTTTTTTTGTTGATCTCAATCCTGGTTACTCAGCATAAAATGAGCAAATTCTTTACTTTTAAATCTCTAATGGAGAGATGGATTTACTCCGTGGAAAACCAGTGAATATCGGTCGGAAGATACAGAAGCAAGTTATGTCCAACGAGCGATGAATTTGTTAGGTAAAAAATGACTTAATTTATATTAATAGCAGCAAACAGAATTTAATTTCTGTAGTTGTTGACAAGTTAAAACTACAATATTTTGAAGGAGAAAAAAAATGGCTTTAGGTCAACACAAACGGGCTGTAGGAGTATTTTCTAATTACCGAGATACTGAACTCGCTCTCATGGAACTACAAAGTGCAGGGTTTCCGATGAATAGAGTTTCGGTAGTGGGCGAAAATCTGGAGGGAGGCAAAATCGCAGGTGCGACTGCGGGTAAGAGTACCGATGACCAAGTTGCCGGTGGCGCGAAAGCAGGGGCGACGGCGGGAGTTGTGACTGGGGGTTTGATTGGTTTGCTCGGAAGCATTGGTGCGCTGGCGATTCCGGGAGTTGGGCCTGTGATGGCTGGGGGAGCTTTGGCAACTTTGCTGGCTGACACTGCTGTCGGAGGCGCGATTGGGGCCGCTGCGGGAGGTTTAGCTGGTGGTTTGGTAGGTTTGGGAGTTCCAGATGACAAAGCTAAAATTTATAGCGATCGCATTTCCCGTGGAGAATATTTGGTATTCGTAGAAGGTACCGATGAGGAAATTGCTACCGCTGAAGGAATTTTCAGTGTCCGGGGTATTCAAGATTGGGGTATTTACGATGTGCCGGTAGACACTCATCGTAAAGCTTCGGGCCGCCACAAGCGCGCTGTGGGCGTATTTTCTACCAGACGTGAGACGGAACAAGCGCTCACAGAGCTTAGAGCTGCGGGTTTCGATATGGATCGGGTTTCGGTCATCGCTAAGGATGCCGACTCTAAGGGCGAAATAGCAGGTATTGATGTCAAAGAGGGCGCGGACAATAAGGCTGATGAAGGTGCAACGAAGGGCGCTCTCACCGGTGGCGCTTTGGGCGGTTTGACTGGTTTGTTGGTAGGTCTGGGCTTGTTGGCCATTCCCGGTATTGGGCCGATTATGTTGGCGGGTGCTGAAGCTACGGCGATTGCGACTACACTGGCTGGTACTGCTTTGGGTGCCACAGCAGGTAGTTTGATCGGAGCCCTAGCTGGTTTGGGAATTCCTGAAGATGAAGCTAAAGCATACAGCGATCGGGTATCTCGCGGAGACTATCTGGTACTGCTCAACGGTAGTGAAGCAGAAGTCGCCAAAGCCGAAACGATTCTCAACAAGGGAGGTGTTCAGAACTTGGGCATCTACGATTATCCCAGCGTGGATAATGCTCGCACTGACTACGGTGTTCCCGGCGCTCCTGGAGTTGAGACCACTCCTCATATTTATGACCCAAATCAGGGTGTTACTAGCAACAGTCGCCTGTAAGTGAACTCAGCTTTTGCGAATAGATATTTAACCGCAAAATCATCTCCCAAGTCGGCAATTTATCTGAAATTGCCGACTTGGGATTTTTTATGGAAAGTAAAAAAAACTGCTTTTCCACAGTGCGATTTGGATTTGTGTCGTGGACTGGGCTAATCCCTGTTCCCGACCAGCCGCTCCACAGTCAAATTAATTCTTAACATTAATTTTTATACACCACATTGGTCATAATTTGGTGTCTGTAACACTCACTACTGCTTACTTGCTAAGGACGGAGTATGATTTAACTAGACGGCATACCTTACAGCAGATATTGCTCGGTTGATCGATCGCGACTATCTTTAAGTTATGGGGCCGCTAATTTCAGCAACTTATAGATGTGAAGTAGTCCAGTCCCACGCGCCGAGTACGGCCTGCGGTGGTCGGCAACTATTAAAACAATATTGTCGTCGCCAGCCCAGATTGAGGGCTCTCGAACAGATTCCCCCAAGGCTTAGGTTGGCAATTGGTTGGATGGAGCAGCCTAATTGCCGTTGGCAAGACCTGCTACAGGAATACAGTTTTCCTGGGAATGCCTCAGCGAAGCATTTGAGAAGCCCAGGAACAGCTATGATGTCCGAGAGTGCGTCTAGTGTCAGGTGTTCTGTTAATTAGAACCGCAAGCGCTCATGGATCGAATCAAGATTAACAGCAAGCACATCAGCGCGGGAGCACGGAAATGGCTCGCGGAGAGTCTTTATGCGAAATTGCAGGCGAGGGATAGCCTGTTGCTTCCTTCGTTTGTGACCGGCTCAGAACTCAGAGGGAAAGAGCCTTCCTGTTGGCTTTCACTGGCACTATGCACAGTGGGGGGAGGTGACACTAGCTGAGCTGACCGGGTGCTGCTGTCACTGGTTCTCGAAGGTATCAAGCAGATGCTACAAGGTAGAAGTGTTTAAGCTCTACTCTCTTGAGGGTTTCTGGGACTAATACATTCGATCGCCTGTAGCAGCAATTTTTCGGGTCAGAATGTGGCCTCTGTGCCACCACCGATACCCCAAATACTCGATCGCTCCTAGGCGCGATCGACAACTACTAAGTATTTTGGTAAATGGTTAGTAGCATTGGTGTCAACTTAAGACTGAAAGCCTTGATAAATGTCGCTTTTACCTAAGTCTAGATCCCCCTAAATCCCCACCCCCCCCTAGCCCCCCCCAAGGGGGGAAGGGGGACTTTGATCGGAATCTTGTCCCCCCCTTCTTAAGGGGGGCTAGGGGGGATCTGGATTTAATAGTCAAACAGCAATCTGTGACTAGGTTTGACGTTAAGTTGACACCAATGGG
>NZ_JBGJZU010000118.1:0-13536 GCF_041354475.1 Microcoleus sp. | reverse complement strand
GGCGGATTTTCCGATCTAGTTTTTTGTAGCTAGGACTTATAGAATTAGGAGAATTCAAGCCGTCAAGCGAAGGCGATGCACTGAGCGTAGCCGAAGTGACGGGGCTTCAGACCCATTTCTTTGGTGATATTTTGTTACTGAGACTGACTTATGCACAGCAAGTAGACCGATCGAGTACGATCGGTCGATTGGGGAACCAAAGAACTCTCCCGTTGTGACTGATGTTGACAATTCTGCCAAATATTAGTAGTTTTACCGCCAGCGAGGTAGGCTTGAGGAACTGGGAACTTGTTTGCATACCCTTAACTCTGTACCCTGAGAATTCCACTCAACCCGATCGAATATCTGGTAAAGAATAAACAACCCCCTGCCGCATTCATTTTCAACGTCAGGGAGTTCACAGTTATCTGCAACATCGCTATCGCAATCATCTGTATAAAGGTTGCAATTGCAAGGGGCTTGAAACCCCGTTCCCTCGTCTGATATCACCCACCAATATTGATTTTGGACTATGGAAAAACGGACTCCAACAGTTTTACTGGGGTCCAATTTGTTTCCATGTTTAGCAGCATTTACCAAAGCTTCTTGAAGCCCTAACCGTAATTCCGCTTGCCAGTGAACCGGAACCTCTGCTAGGAGCAGATCCAAAACAGGACAAAGGTATAGAGTAGAAGCGAAGCTAATCGTAATCCAATTGCGCCCTACTGGACGGGCTGAGATAGCAATCACTCAGAAAACTCCCTAACTTTCAGGTGAATAATTTTCACACCCTGCATAGTTGGCTCCCCTAGTATTAACAATGCCGATCGATTGAGCGCCACAGCTCTATCTATATTTTAGAGTATCAAAACCCTGGATCAAAGCAAAGATCCTCACAAAATATTTTGCGACTCTCACAATAGGACTTTTTGCTCACTCAGCCACCCTGTCAGCGGAGTTCACCAAGGTCTCATTCCCAAAAACCTCAACTTGCCAATCTCCCAGATCCCCAATATCAATCAGTACAAAACCTACTTTAATCCCTCGATCCCTGCTCATAAATCGCGGAGTGCTAGCTCTGGTTTGGTAGGTATTTACCATAAGTTACCATTGTCAAACTCTTTTGATACAATAATTAATGTAAATAATCAATTTATTTACTTTCCACATATAAAAACCAAAATCTAGGCTTGGGCCTGGGGGGGTTCTCGATCCGGGATGGGACACTGGTCCTCTACCCAATCTTACGGATAACTATCCTCCGTAAGTCCTGTAATTTTTTACATCAGCCAAACAAACCCAACCATAACCGCCACCCCCATACCAGGCGCTACTGGCCGCCGTGGTTCATTTTGTTTTTTTATGCAGGTAATATAGTGTTTTTACGTAAGTATCAAGGGATGTTCTGGGCTGGCGATCGCGCGTGGGACTAAAGGCGATCGACAGTTAATGAATCAGAGTCCAAGTTTATATCTATAATTTAAAATTAGAATTCAAAAATTATAAAAACTATAAAAACTAAATAAATCAACCAAAACACAAGTAAATGCCATGTCACAGAAATACATAAAATTAGATGCCGAGGCTTATGAGTCCCTCACAAGAGAGCTCGCAACCCTGAAAGGGCGGCTGGCGGAACTAGAACTGGCAGATAAACAAGAGTCCGCTAGAGTTGCCAAACAAAAAGCACTGTTTGCCGTAGTGACCAAAATTCGCGAGTCTTTAGATTTAGATATTATTTTAAAATCAACCGCTACAGAAGTACGGCAACTGCTGAATGCCGATCGAGTGGGAATGTTTCAGTTTGACCCCAATTCAGGATTTGACGACGGGGAATTTGTCTCAGAAGACGTGCTGCCGGAGTTTGACTCCGCCAAAGCCATCAAGGTACACGATCGTTGTTTTGGAACACAATACGCAGTCAACTATCAACAAGGAAAAATTCAGGCAGTTACTGATATTTACAACGCCGGATTGAGCGATTGCCATATTGCAATTCTTTCCAGGTTTCAAGTCAAAGCTAACCTAATTGTACCTTTAATTAAAGGCAATCAACTATGGGGATTAATCTGCATTCACCAATGTCGTAGTCCACGCCAGTGGCAGGAAGATGAAATTGAGTTTGTTACTCAAATTTCAGTTCATTTGGGAGTAGCAATACAGCAAGCAGAACTTTTAGAAAAAGCTGAAAGGCGGTCCACAGCACTCCAGACAACTCTTGAGGTGCAATTGCAAAAAAGGACTGAAGAGTTAGTTAAGGAAGCAGAGCGAGAACGAGCCATCACTCGCATGATTGACAAGATTCGCCAAACCTTAGAGATCGAAATAATTTTCCAGACAGCAGCCACAGAGGTGCGAAAACTGTTGAATGTCGATCGCATTGCTATTTATCAATTTCGCGAAGACTATTTCGGTGACTTTATCTTTGAATCTGAATCTGGGGAATGGCCTAAATTGGTAGGTAGTGGTTGGGAAGACCCTTACTTAAACGAACACAAAGGAGGCAGATTCCGCAATGCCGAAATCTTTATCGCTGACGATATCTACAACGCCGGTCAAAGTGAGTGCCACATCGAAGCTTTAGAATATTTTGGTGTTAAATCCTGTGCCGTAGTTGCTATTTTTAAAGGAGAAAAACTTTGGGGATTGCTGAGTGCATTTCAACACAGTGGTCCGCGACATTGGGAAGAAAATGAAGTCAAATTACTAACTCAAATTGCTACCCATTTGGGAGTGGCATTGCAGCAGTTAGAATACCTAGAAAAAATTCAATTTCAAGCTAAACAGCAGGCAAAAGCAGCCGAACAGGAGCGGACCTTAGCCAGGGTAATTGAAAGGATTCGTCAAACCCTAAACATCGACAAAATTTTCAGTGCTACTACTCAAGAAGTTCGCCAAATCCTCAACTGCGATCGCGTAGCAGTTTACCGTTTCTTTCCTGACTGGAGTGGCGAATTTGTCTCGGAGTCCGTAGCCGAAGGCTGGATATCTTTAGTAACTGAAAAAATTAAAACCGTCTGGCAAGATGAATACTTGCAACATACTCAGGGAGGTAGGTATCGCAATCAGGAGATTTTTGTAGTAAATGACATCTACAAAATTGGCCACTCTCAGTGTCACCTAGAAATTCTAGAGCAAATTGAAGCCAAAGCATATTGTGTGGCCCCAGTTTTTGTAGGTAAAAATCTCTGGGGTTTGCTAGCAGCTTATCAAAACTCAACTTCTCGTGAGTGGGAACCTGGAGAAGTCAGGTTGCTGACTCAGATTGGCAGTCAATTGGGAGTAGCCATGCACCAAGCAGAATTGCTAGATCAAACTAAAAAGCAGTCCTGGGAATTGCAGACAACGTTGGCAGATTTGAATGCAATTGTGGACAACTTGGCTGACGGATTATTAGTCACAGATATAGAGGGTAAAATTACGAGGTTTAACCCAGCTCTCCTCGCGCTGTTTGAATTAAAAGATGTGGAGTTGAAAGGCAAAAAAGTCTCTGATATTTTTGCTAAAAACTTGGCAAGGCTGGCTGATGAAGCGGAACGCAATGAGGGAGAAATTGTGACCCTTGAGGTGGAACTGGGCAATAACCGAATCGGTCAAGCTTTGGCAACCAATATTCTCAAAGAAGCTGTGAATGATGAAGTAGATCACTCCCTTGGTTCGGTTATTTTGATTAGGGATGTCACCGTTGAACGAGAAGTTGACCGGATGAAAACAGACTTTTTGGCTACAGTTTCTCACGAACTGCGGACACCTCTAACTTCTGTCTTGGGTTTTGCTTCAATCATCAAAGAAAAACTAGAAGATGTAATTTTTCCTGCCATACCTATAGAAGACAAAAAAACCAAAAAAGCTGTGCATAAAGTGGGAGATAATATCAATATTATTGTCTCAGAAGCTGAGCGACTCACCTCTTTGATTAATGATGTTTTGGATATTGCTAAAATGGAGGCTGGCAGAGTAGATTGGCAGTTGCAACCAACCGATCCAGTGCAAATATTGAAACAGGCGATCGCCGCTACTTCATCTTTATTAGAAAAAAATAATTTGAAATTGATTAAGGATTTTAAGCCGGGACTTCCCCAGGTATTAGTTGACCGCGATCGCATGGTTCAAGTATCTATCAATTTGCTCTCCAATGCCGTAAAGTTCACCCAATCAGGTTCCGTCACTTGCAAAGCAAGAGTAGAGAATGATGAGATAGTTATTAGTATTACAGATACTGGCATAGGTATTGCACCAGAAGACCAAAGCAAAGTTTTTGAAAGATTTAAACAAGTGGGAGATATCCTGACCCAAAAGCCGAAAGGTACAGGCTTGGGGCTGCCAATTTCCAAACAAATTATTGAACATCACGGCGGTAGAATTTGGCTAGAAAGTGAAGTTGGTCGCGGCAGCACTTTTTCCTTTAGTATACCGATCGTAAACAATGTTCCACCTGTAGAGAACTGGGAAAATTTCAATGATTTAATCTCACAATTAAAACATCAGGTTGTCAGCAGAACTGCGACAAATACTAAAGAAGTCAAGCAGATTCTCGTTGTTGACGACGAGCCTAACATCCGGGAACTGCTCCGACAGTCACTGGAAGAAGAAGGATATGAAGTTACGGAAGCGTTTAATGGCATCGATGCTATTTCTCAGGCAAAATCAGTGAAACCAGATCTGATTATTTTAGATATAATGATGCCACATATAGATGGTTTTGATGTCGCTGCTGTTCTCAAACATGACCCCCAGACTATGGGTATTCCCATTATCATAGTTTCTTTGATTCACGATCTCGAAAGGGGCGCTCGCTTGGGAATCGACAGCTATTTTACCAAACCTATCAACGTAGGAAGACTATTGAGAGAAATTGGCTTGCTGCTAAATCCCACTATCTCTAACAAGACTGTATTGGTGGTAGATCGCAATCCTTCAAATCTGAAAACAATCTCGGATGCTTTGGTCTTTCAAGGATATAATGTCATCAAAGCCTATAATGCTGAAGAGTGTCTGGGTCTAGCTATATCAAGGAAGCCAAATTTGATTATTATTGATGAAGTATTATCTCAAGAAAAAGAACTTGTCAAAACTTTGCGCCTGACTGATGGCTTGGAAAATGTTTCCTTGATTTTTATGGGAAATATGGCAGTAAATACCCTACCTAAAAAAGTAGATCAACCAAACAACAACACCTAGAAATCTTAAAGACTTCTGAAAAATTTGGATTTACTACATAAATCTAGGTTCTGAAAATCCTTAAATTTCCCGATTGAATCTGAACAACTTACTGAAAAATATTGAGGAAAAATGGCAGTTAAAAAAGTTTTAATTGTAGATGATGAACCGAATATTCTGATTTTGATGGAGCAGGCTCTGGAAAAGTTGGAAGATGAGGATGACGTAGAATTAATCACGGCTAAAAATGGACTGGAAGCACTGGAACTGATCCAGGAAGAAAAGCCTGATTTAGTTTTTCTCGATGTCATGATGCCGAAAATGAGCGGACTAGAAGTATGCAACACTGTTAAAAATGAGCTAAAAATGGATGATGTTTATATTATTATGTTGACAGCCAAGGGGCAAGAATATGATAAACAAAGTGGTATGGCTGTGGGGGCAAATCTTTACATGACTAAACCTTTCCGCCCGAAAGAAGTCTTGCAAAAAGCTAGAGAAGTTCTCGGTTTGACTTGACACACTTACAGATATCTGCAACATTGCTCTGCCTTTATTAATTATTTTTGGGAGAGTGAGTGACAACTTTAAAAATAAATCACGAAAGAATACTCCTAACTAAATAGCAAAATTAATGGTTCGTATCAATCTGAAAAAATTGATTGCTAAAAAAGATTTTCAGGCAGTTATTAAGGGCGCTATTTCTGCTCTAGATGCTCCGATCGCAATTCGTAATATTGAGGGAGTTATTTTATTGGGCGAAGACGCTCATCCATGCTTATACAAATACCCTGTGGTGCTAGCCGACGAAGTAATTGGTTATGTCACAGGCTCTCAAAAAGCAAAATTCATTGCTGATTTGATTGGCTATGCTGCTCAAGCTGATTCGGATACAAGAACTTTGGCTATGGATACTTTGGAAAAATACGAAGAAGTGAATTTTTTGTATGATTTTTCTAGCAAAATTTCAACTTGTTTAGGAGTCTCTGAAGTCACTGATTTAGTGGTAACAGAAGCCAAAAAATTGATTGACGCTACCAATATTTCGCTGATGTTAGTCAATCATAAAATTGGAAAATTAGAGGTGATTTCAGCCAGGGGAAAAAAGTATAATAGCAAAACAACAATTGGTCCAAATGTGGGGATAGCAGGTCACATTCTCGTGTCTGGAAAAGCTGAAATAGTCAATGATGTGCTTTCCGATCCCAGATATGTTAAGGGAAACAATGAGCTGCGTTCTCTCATTTGCGCTCCTTTAACTACACAAAGTGGTACGATAGGTGTCATCAATGTTAGTAATAATCAACTCGTAAACTATACAGCACAGGATTTAAAACTTTTGACAGCTTTGGCTTCCCAAGCAGCAGCGGCGATCGAGAATGCGCTATTGCATGAAAGTAAATTGAAGGAAGAACGGATTAAGAATAATTTGGAAAGATATCTTTCTCCCCACGTCGTTCAAGCAGTTATCGAAGCTAAAGGAGAAATTTCTCTGAGTCCAACTAAGCGAAATATTACGGTGCTTTTTTCGGATATTAGAGATTTTACTACGAAGTGCGAAGAACTTCCGGCTGAAAAGATAGTGCTCTATTTAAATGAATATTTTACCCAGATGGTAGAGGTAATTTTTAGTAAACAAGGTACGGTAAATAAGTTTGTGGGAGATATGATTGTGGCAATGTTCGGTGCTCCTTCGGAAGTTGCCGATCGAGAACGGAAAGCGATCGAAACTGCGATCGATATGCAGCGTCGGATTGAAGAAATTTCGATTCCTTGGATTAGGGATAACTTTCTCACAGGTATTGGTATTAGTGCGGGTGAGGTGGTTGTAGGAAATATTGGTTCGCCGCAGCACATGGATTATACTGCGATCGGGGATGAGGTGAATATTGCCTCTAGGTTGCAGTCCATTGCTAAGGGAAAACAAATTTTGGTTAGCGATAGTGTGTATAGCGCTACTAAAGATATGTTTGAGTTTAAAGAGATGGGTCAAGTGATAGTTAAAGGTAAGAAGAAAGCTGTAAAAACTTTTGAAGTGATTTATCAAAAATGAAGTAAATATAGCAATCCTTGCAGGAGTCACAAATTTTTAACCCCACCCCAAACCTCCCCTTAGTAAGGGGAGGGAGTAAGACGTTCACAAATGATTTAGGATTGCTATAGGAATCAGAAAAGAGGTCATTAAATATAGTTGGGCGATTTGGGCGGTTTATTTGCTAAGCTAGAAATTGCACTCTGTCAATAAACCTTAGATTTATGCACAGGTTATTAACTGGGAAACTGCGGGTAGAACATTTAACCATACCGATCGCCAATCTTCCAGCAAATCTATCGGGTACTAAACTGGTACAACTGACTGATTTTCACTATGACGGGGTGCGGCTGTCGGAAGGTTTACTATTCGAGGCGATCGCTGCGGCAAATGAAGCGGAAGCAGACTTGATTTTCTTAACCGGGGATTTTGTCACTCTGGAAACTGCCCCGATTCACGACTTAGTGCAACGATTAAAAAACTTGCAAAGTCGGGTGGGAATTTATGCTGTTTTAGGCAATCACGACCACTATTGGCCGGGAGGTAAAATAGAGGTTACTAATGCTTTAAATAACGCGGGAATTCGGGTTTTGTACAATGAAGCTACCTATCCTTTGGGAGAAAATTTAGCTTTAATTGGGTTGGCGGATTTTTGGTCTGGGGATTTTCAACCTGAACCTGTAATGACATCAGTCGATCTATCCATCCCTCGGATTGTCTTGTCTCACAATCCTGATACTGCGGAAAAGCTGCAAGGATACCGGATTGATTTGCAGTTTTCGGGACACACCCACGGTGGTCAAATAGTGATTCCCGGTATTGGGCCTGTGTATGCTTGGCTAAAAAAAATTAGCTCTGCTATTCCTCAATGGGTACGTAATTGGATGCCTTTTTTATCCATTGACGATCGAGTAGTTACTCACTGGGAATGGGCCAGTGGTTTACATCGGGTGGGGAATAATTTACTATACGTGAATCGCGGTTTGGGAACCTATGCACCCGGAAGGCTATTTTGTCCGCCGGAAGTGACAGTAATTACTTTAATTTGTGAATGAGTAATATCAATTTTTTATGAGGCTGTATAGAATCCGATCCCCCCTAACCCCAATTTCATAAAGTAGCGCTACATAACTCCCTCCCAACTCCGCTTAGTAATGGGAGCTTTGAACTGCATCTGTAGCAAATATTTATGAAATTGGTATAAGTCCTGTTTTAGAAATGCTTTTGTCCTGACCGATCGCCCCCTTGGTGGGGTGAAGTTAAAACAAAAAGTGGTATATACCGGAGTGGTACATATACCACTTACATATACCACTGGCTATAAAACTGCACCTTTGGCTAAAGATACTGATAGCATCAAAGCATTGTGGAGTAAGAAATGTACGGAGAGGGTGGGATTTGAACCCACGTTAGAGTCACCCCTAAAGTAGATTTCGAGTCTACCGCATTCAACCGCTCTGCCACCTCTCCAATTGGTTGGCTACTCTACAATAATTGCATAACGCGAGGTAAAAATCAACCAAAAACTTCAGGTTGTAGTTGCGACGCTAATTTGGCGATCGGATCAAGCGGTTGTTTGTTGGTATCTAGAACGAACACAAAGTTAGACATAAAAGTCCTCTGATTACTCAGGTTATGTTTTCCTCGTCAATGTTAGCGAGGCTTGTCGTGCCGGAGACACTTCCTTAGCTAAATAAAGATGTTTAATCTCCGGCGACAGTAGCTCCAGGCTCCAAAGCACCCGTAGGTGTCGTGACCCTGCTAACGTAGCCTAGTTAAAGGCTTAGACTGGCTACCTTGTCCACTTTTGTCCAGTGATTAGCGGATAGCCGATTTAGGCGATGGGGCCGCAAATTTTGTTGAGACCTTGAGTATTTTGTATCTTAACGCACCACGCGCCACATTTGCCCATCTGCTATACAAATACTAGACAAGTCTAGACATTTGCTTCTTACTTCATCGGGGGCATGGGAGCGGCTATCCCTCAGTAAGCTTTCACGGTTTAGCCAACCGTGATAAATTTATTGCTGCATTCAAATCCCTGTCTATCGAATGACCGCAACTTTCACAGTTATAAGTCCTTTCTTTTAACGGCATACCTTGGATATGTCCGCAATTTGAACAGGTCTTGCTTGATGGGAACCAGCGGTCGGCAACGACGATCTCGCAGCCAAACTTTTTAGCTTTGTATTCTAACTGGCGCTTGAATTCATGGAATCCACAATCAGCTATTACCATACCGCAAGTTTGTGATTCTTTAGCATTCCACAGACCTTCAAATCTTCTACTACTATCGTTGCGTGGTTTTTGCATAAGTAAGTAGTGATTTGATGTAGAGTATTTTTTCGCTCGGTTTGCTATTTTTGCATGATGCTAAGTAAATCTCGCTATGCCAGCGTGTTTACTCATAACTGTTGATTGACTTTTGTTTAGCTTTAACTTTGTTTTGATGGATAGAAGCATTGTTCGACCTCAACACTGGATTTCTTTGTTTAACTCTGCCACGTCCTGTACTGGTTTGTCAATAGCATTTTTTAAATTTTCTTTGATTTCCTTGGAGTAATTTCGTAGACCGTATAACCGACAGGAGAAACAGTGAATTATTGCCATCAGGTCTTCTACTAATTCATGTTGAGGAGACAGTGATTCTTGGTTGGCGACTATAATTTCACATCCGACTGATACGGCAAGTTCTTGGATGAATTCAAAGGCAAAATCGTCTTCTGTGTAAAACCGATGACCTGATAGGGTGCGCTTGGCCGGTAGCTTCCCTGAGACATCCCAACGCTGGAGTGTTTTTACTGACAATCCCAGCTTTTTTGCAAAAACGCGCGAGTTTAAACAAAATGGTACACCGTAGTTTTGTCGATAAGTGTACCATTCTGTCTACTTATTTGCTATCTAGGTACTAGCTCTACAAAACAGAAGTTTGATTTTCTTGCGACTCCAGGGTGGTCTTAAATCCCCCTGCTGGTGTCCACAGCAAGGCTCCATCCCGTCCCGTCCAGAAAATTTGGGTTTTGGTTTTTTGAAGTTGTGTGGCCGTTTCCGGGTCAATTTCGTCAGCAGCGGCGATCGCCACTTTTGGCCCAATCGCCGTTAATAACTCCGGTGTCAGGGTTTTCCCGGACCACCACAGCACTTGAGCTGGCTTCAAACTTCCCGTTGCTACCAATTTTTTTTGGGCTTCTGGTGCTATTTCACCCAGCAGCAACCAAGTTCGTCCACCCACCAGCAGTTCTACAACCGGGATTTCTGCATTCACAAACTGCAACTGCACAGAGCCCAGATTAATGGTGCTGTTAGTTTCTAAAGGAAAGTAAACTCCTTGGCGAGATTGCACCGCAGTCATCAATTCTTGACCGCTGGCATAGTTAATTTGTTTGGGAGATGTGTTATCATAGAATGTTTGAATTGGCAAGCGTTCTAATAATTTTCCCCAACCTGCGTTTAAACCTAAATGAGGATGGGTGGCGATCGCAAAATTCACAGAATTGATACCTTGTTGCTGCAAGAAAGGCAATACTATAAACCGGACTGTATTGTCATCACCGCTATTAATTAGTGATACTTTTCCCCGTTCTTGTATTACCAAAACAGGTTCCCTCGATGTCGCCAGCAAAGTAACTTGAAATAAAGATAATTGACTGTGCCAAGCTGGTAAAACTATGATGCTAATTCCCGCCACAATAGCCAGGGGTAAAATTGAGGCTGATGAAAAAATTGGCAGCGAAACAACAGTGCTTTTTCCCTTCTGGCTTCCCCTCTTGGGGGCGGTAGGTGCGGGTTCTTCTCTTCCTTGGGGGGGGGTTGACTTTCTCCCCAGCCAAACCCAGCAAATTAAACTGTAAAGTGCGATTAGCTGCAACTGGGATACTTGGCCGACAGCTACCGAATTACCCGGTAACTGGGAGAAATATTCAGCGATCGCAATTAACCCTTTTGCAGGATACTCTAGCAGTTGCGCTAACCCACTACCAGCCGGTGGAAAAATCAATCCAGCTAAGGCACTAATCATTCCCCCAATACTCAAAATCCAGAGTAAAGGAGCTGCAATAATATTGACTAAAATACTGTAGGGAGATACCACATTAAAAACGTAAAGTAGCAAGGGTAATACCCAAACTGAAGCAGCGATGGGAACCACAAAAATAGAAGCGATCGCCGGTGGCATCCAGTCCAACTTTGCCATCAGCGGTGGTGTGGTGACTATCAATCCCAAAGTTGCTAAAAAACTGAGTTGAAAACCTAAATCCCAAATCCACAAAGGATTAACTAGCAGTAAAATTATCGCAGCGATTAAGAGCAATCCCAGAGGCTTAACTTCTCGCTTTAGTAGCAAAGCAAATAATGTTCCAAATCCCATTAAAGCAGCGCGACATACTGAAGCTTCAAAGCCTGTTAATCCCACTAGCAGCAATAAAGCGCCGACTCCAAAACTAAACTGCAACTGTTTGGAAAAATGCCTGGTCAAAGCCAGAACTAAAGCTAAAACCATCGAAACTTGAGTCCCGGAAGCTGCGATCGCATGGGCTAATCCAACTTGCACAAAATAGTCGCGGATGTTATAAGGTAAATCTACTGCTTGCTTGCCGAGGGCGATCGCACTAAT
Source organism: Microcoleus sp. (assembly GCF_041354475.1). Taxonomy (NCBI): domain Bacteria; kingdom Bacillati; phylum Cyanobacteriota; class Cyanophyceae; order Oscillatoriales; family Microcoleaceae; genus Microcoleus; species Microcoleus sp. The sequence goes on along the minus strand of NZ_JBGJZU010000118.1, from coordinate 1,753 downwards.
TAAGGTGCCTTCAGGAACATTCAAGTGAAATAGTTGCGATCGCACAATCCGTTGTCGCATGGCTTGAATGTGTGATTGGGGCATGGCGCTGGACTCGGAAAAACTAGCAGCTTGGTTCTCACTTCCATTAACATCAGCGATCGCATTTTCTCTCTTCCAGTCAATTTGGCTTCCTTTGAGACCTGCAAAAGCCCCCGATCTGGCTAAATATGCTTCAAAATCAAAAGCCCCTGGATTTGATGGCCGCTGCGGTTTGTACAAAGAGCCCACCACGGCGATCGTATTGTCTTCGTACAAACCTGTGGCTTGCAACAAAGGTACTGTGACGTAAAGTTGACCGGATACTTCCCGATTTACAACTACTCCTCCCTCGCCACCGTTGATTTCGCTAACTAGATTGGTGTCTAGCCAAAATTGCGATCGTCCCGATCGAGTCAACCGTGGCGTACTGACAACTCTACCGCGCACTGTCACGGCGATTTCTTGAGTATTGCCACCAGCCGGAATCAGTTTGCTGATGTCATTAATGCCTGGTACTGGCGATCGAATTTGAAAATAAAAGCTAGCGAGAAATCCCGTCAAACCTGCGAGGAACCATACCCATTTCGATCTCGGCAATATTTGATAAAAATTCAATTCTTCCGTTTTTTCTAAGGAAGAATCAGTAGGATTTTTAGTAGTTCTGCTGCGTCTTTTTTTAGTATTTTTTACAGCGTTTCGAGTGTATGTTCGCAAAAAATTCGGTAAGGCGATCGCCGTAACAACTCCCAAGGAAAGTACACCGTAACCACCCCAAGGAAACGCTGTAGAAATCAATCCCAAAATGTAAGCTAAACAGAAAATTACACCCGTTGCTTGATTCATCTAAACCTAAAACACCATAGCTATTAGATCCCCGACTTCACAGCCGAAGTCGGGGATGTGGGTATGCTCTTAAATAGACAAACCCAATTTTAAACCGAAAGCCGCGTGGAGTACCATCAGTGCCAGGGCTGTCGTGCCCAAATAAGCGTGAACAGCGCGCAGTGCCAGCTTGTCGCCGCCAAAACCTGTTAGGGAAATCAAACTATTAACAGTCAACAATACAATGATTGTCGAACCAGTCCAAAAATGAGGACTTTCCATGACTGGCTGGTGTTGCATCACCAGAGACAACAAGCCGCCAGTGTAGCCCAAAGCGATGAACAAAAACATCCAGGGAGCAAGTTTGCGGTGATCGGAGCGACTTTTGATGGCCACGTCTTTATCGGTGGCCAAACGTCCTTGCCATCCTGTATAACCCACAAAACTGCCCATCGCTACCACCACGATGCCCATCATGACTGGGTGTCCCCAATGGGTAATCGGTTCGGGAATTCCCAGGCTGCGGAATTGACTGGCTATAGGCTCTAGAATTTCGCTTAAATTTACCATTTGATTCTGACTCTCAACTTCCCGGTCGATTTTTTCGGAGCAATTTTAAATACATTATAAAATATTATGGTTGCCTGGGCGATCGTCAACTTTAATCAACACCAATTGGAAATTATAGAAACCAACTGAAAACATACATTTAAACAAAACTTAGCCGGCTAAGGCCGGCTGTGAGATTTCGACAGCATTGCTGCTGCTTCAAATTAATTGTTAGTGGTACATTTACGCGATACATTTCAAATATCTTGGACAAGTCAGACACATGAAAATACCTCGATAGCATCGCCCGCAAGGGTGAAGGGCGTACCCGCCAAAGCTTTTAGCATAATGCCAAAAGCAC
>NZ_JBGJZU010000117.1:0-13609 GCF_041354475.1 Microcoleus sp. | reverse complement strand
GAATCAACCTCATCTCCCCCCCTTAACAAGCCAGAATCAACCTCATCTCCCCCCCTTAACAAGCCAGAATCAACCTCTTCTCCCCCCCTCAACAAGCCAGAATCAACCTCTTCTCCCCCCCTTAACAAGGGGGGGCTGGGGGGGGTGCATTTGTGCATTGCAGCCAGTTTACGCCCCATTTCCTCCCAAGCTCTATCGCCCCCGTGACCTCCCAAATCCAGCCATTCCAGCACAATATAAGCAGAATTCCCCTCAGTTCCCCAACAAATCGGCTCCGGTACTCGAATCGTCTGGGTTTCCCGCATTTGCTGCAAACCCAGGGCTTCAGCTTCAAACATCGCGACTTGGGAAGCTTGATTGATTTTCGTGAAATAAGTGCGGGAATTGCTGCTGATAGTATAGCCTTGATTAATGCAGCCACCGCTGACAGAACGACGATTGTCGATCGCAAATTTGTCTCTCGTTACTTCGGAGATATGCGCGCTAATTTTGTCCCACATGGCATCCAATTGTTTTATACTCTTGAAAAGACTCGAAAGATAGATTAACAAATTATACCTCGGATAGAGATAAGACATCTTATCTTAATTTAAAATCAAATAATATTCAATAGTGTAATTAAGCTGTTGTAATCAAACCCTAAACTCACATTCACTCTTTAAGGAGAAAGTATGCTTTTACAAGAAAAAGAATCAGGCGACTTGGTAGAAATCCTCGATGTCGATAGTTTAATTAGTCCTGCGAAAAATGAAGTATTGGGGCGAAATCAAGCTGGTGAAGAAGAGCAAGAACCAGTGAATTTTCCCAAGGGTAAATTAGTTTTTCCCTCCGGCGAAGTTTTGCCCCGCTGCTGGACTGAGGAAAACTATAAGACCAATTAATTCAACGGAACCAGGGCAACCCAAGACCCAGAGCCCCGACTTATTGAAAAAGTTGGGGCTCTAAGCTTTTAACATTTTTAGGTACAAAGAGACCAGAATTTTTATTAACTATCGACACTTTAACCATTATAATTGATTTATCACAAAGGAAGGTGTAGTTTGAAATCTCAAAATTTCCAGAGCATATCATCAGCAATCGCTGGGATTCTATTAGTTGGCGCGCTGCTGCTTGGGTTCAACTCTTTTGTCGTGATTAATCCCGGTGAAGCAGGGGTGGTCAGCGTTTTAGGAAAAGCCACAGATGGGGCATTGTTAGAGGGATTTCACTTGAGACCTCCGCTGATATCTAAGGTAGATGTGTACGATGTAACAGTGCAAAAATTTGAAGTTCCGGCCCAGAGTGCTACCAAAGACCTTCAGGATTTAAATGCTAGTTTTGCTATCAACTTTCGCCTCGATCCGGCCAGAGTAGTTGATATCAGAAGGACTCAAGGAACCTTGGATAATATAGTTGCAAAAATTATTGCTCCTCAGACGCAAGAAGCATTTAAAACAGCCGCAGCCTTGAGAACTGCTGAACAATCTATTACTCAAAGAAGTGAGCTGAAACGAGACTTTGATACTGCACTGAAGGAAAGGCTATCCAAGTATGATGTAATCGTACTTGATACGAGCGTTGTTAATATTCGATTCTCCACCGATTTTGCGAAAGCGGTTGAGGAAAAACAGGTTGCTGAACAGCGGGCACAAAGGGCTGTTTATGTGGCTCAGGAAGCAGAACAACAGGCTCAAGCAGATATTAACCGCGCTCAAGGTAGGGCGGAAGCTCAAAGGCTTTTGGCTGAAACTTTAAAGGCTCAGGGCGGTGATTTAGTGCTGCAAAAGGAGGCTATCGAAGCTTGGAGAAGTGGTGGTGCTCAAATGCCAAAGGTGTTGGTTATGGGTAGCGGTTCTAGTCGAGTTCCTTTCATTTTTAATATGAGTGACTTTCAGGAAGAGGGCGATCGCAAAAAAGTTACCAGCAATTGAGAGTTACGATAGTATGCTACACTTCCTTTAGCCAAAACATAGCGATATGATGAAATCAGTCGCTATCAAAGCGCAGTCCGCAATTCACACGCAGACAACACGCTCACTTTAGAAATCAAGGAAAAATCATGACCCGCGCGATTATGGAAACGGACAAAGGCACAATCAATTTGGAATTGTTTGATGCAGATGCGCCTAATACAGTTAAGAATTTTGTTGACTTAGCAGAAAAAGGTTTTTATGACGGACTTTCCTTTCACCGAGTAATTCCTAACTTTATGATTCAAGGCGGCTGTCCAAAAGGCAATGGCACAGGTGGCCCTGGTTACAAAATTAACTGCGAAATCAACTCCCACAAACATTTGGCAGGAACTTTATCGATGGCCCACGCAGGCAAAAATACGGGTGGTAGCCAATTCTTTATTTGCCATTCTCCCCAGTCTCATCTAGATGGAGTTCACACAACTTTTGGTCAAACTGAGGATATGTCTGTAGTCAATGCTATCCGCCAAGGCGACAAGATTATTTCGGTGAAAATCGAGCCTTAATTCTCAGTATTGAGTTGCGTTTGTAGTAAGGACGAACAGTCCTTATTACAAGCAATATCAGTTGCAGATAACTTGAAATAAAATTTATTTTCATCACAAGTAATCTCTAATCTATTTAATCCTATTTCTACATATTTTTCTTGTAATTCTATTCCGACTGACTTTCTATTAAGCTGTTTAGCAACAAATGATGTGGTAAAAGTTCCAGAAAATACGTCTAATACGATGTCTCCCTCATTACTACTTGCTTTGATAATTCGTTCTAACAAAGATGTGGGTTTTTGGCTAGGATGATCTTCGTATTGGGGCATACGATATCTGACTCTGGGAAACTCCCATACATTACCTGGAACTTTTTCAGAATTATATACTGATGGTGTAGACTTGCGGTAATCAATTAGTTTTCTGACAGCTCCAGTTTTTGCTTCAACCAGAATATCTGAGGAATTAAATGTATAATTTCGTTTGTCTTTGACACAATATAAAATAGGTTCGTACAGAGAACCGTAATATTTTTTTGCTTGGACTCCCGAACTGTCATAATACCACACTATTCGAGAAAGAATTGTTAAACGATCGCGCAAATATATATCAAAGTAAGGCATACATTGAGTGGAAGCCATCAGATACAAGCTGCTGTTAGGTTTGAGCTTATTAATACATAAATTTAACCAAGTATAATATCGTTTCCGGCTGCATCGGAATGATTTAACCACAGAGAACGCAGAGAACACAGAGGGAGATAAGAGAGATGAATAATTCCGATGTTACCGGATTTGATATAACTCCATTCTAAATAATCGCTTTCTGATTCCCACTTGTCTTTAAATCCATCGAAGTTTTTGCCAATATTATAGGGAGGGTCGGCAAAAATCAAATCAATTGAGTTGTCTTTGATTTCATGAGAAAGGACTTCTAACACATCTCCCAAAATCAGTTTATGTTCGTCTAATTCAAAGATTTTCATTTTGCCTAACCTGTTTTAATCAATATGCGTCATTGTCAGCTAGAGTTGGATGTTTACTATAGCTCTTCAATACAGTTCATATTTTAGTAAAGTACAAGGAATGGAACCGTTGAAAACAGGAATTCGCTTGGATGTTCTCAGACCAACCTGTTTTCCCAACTCCTTATTTCCCGTCAAAATAAACGCATTCCAACCTTTAAAACGCTGCTTGAAAATATCCCCTAACATCTTATAAAGTTCTCCCAATTCCTTAGCATCGCCTAGCCTTTCTCCGTAGGGAGGATTGCAAATGAGAACGCCACTGTCTGCGGGTGGTTCCAACTCAGATAACTCGGTGTGAGCAAACTCGATCTTACCTGAAAGACCTGCTTGCTGTGCATTGATTCTAGCTTGGGTTAACATATCAGAATCGCGATCGCATCCTGCAACCACTTGCTGAAGTTCCGGTAATTCGCTATTCTCGGCTTCAGCCCACAATTTATCCCATAAGGGTTCGTCAAAATCTCGCCAACTCATAAATCCAAACTTGTCTCGAAACAATCCCGGCGCAATATTCAAACCCTTTAAACTAGCTTCCAAAGGTAAAGTTCCCGAACCGCACATGGGGTCTAAAAAAGGTAAATCAGGTGTCCATTCTGCCATGTCCAACAAAGCCGCAGCTAGGGTTTCTTTTAAGGGTGCCATACCCATTGCGGGCCGATATCCCCGTCGGTGCAAACTACCACCAGAACTGTCTAAACTTAAGATAGCTCTATCTCGATGAATGTGAATGTTAATCAGCAAATCGGGATTCTCGACATCCACACTCGAACGCTTGTTGAATTGATGGCGCTGTTGGTCGGCGATCGCATTTTTGACCTGCAAAGCTGTAAAATGAGTGTGGTTCAATTTTTCATTGCCACCCGTACAGTTGACTGCTAAAGTATTGTCAGCATCCAAAAACTCATCCCAAGAGATTTTCTGGACTGCGCGGTACAGCATATCTGAGTTGTAACACTGGAATTCGGCGATGGGTACTAGGACTCGAAAAATGGTTCTAGACCACAGATTTACACGATACAATAAAGCGCGATCGCCCGAAAAGTACACCCCAGTAAAATCTGGCTTGACATCCTGGGCTCCTAATTTTTCTAATTCTTGGGCGGCAATATTTTCTAATCCGCGCGCCACTGTAGCAAAGTATTGATTCATTAGTTAATGGGGAATGGGGAATGGGGAATGGGGCATTGGGTAATTTGGTAAGGGGTAATGGGTAATTGGTAAGGGGTAATTTGTTGTTTATTATTTGTTGTTTGTTACTACTGAGAACAGAGAATAGGCAACGGACAAGGGACAACTGATAACTGACTGATGACTATAGTAGCTGGTTTTAATCCTAAGTTATCAGAAATAATAATCTACCTTAAGGTAGATGCGTCCCCTCCCCAAAATTTTGAACTTCCTGGGACTTGCAGCCCCAGCCACCGGAATACATACCCACAAAGCCCTGAAACCTATAGCACAAAAAGAGTACAGGTTTCACGGTTAATTCAATTTTGCACTCTGGGCGATCGCATTAGAAATCATGCTGGAATTTCTAACTGCATAAATATGTGCGGAATTCCCAGGAATTCAAAGGGCTTATCTTGTTCCGAGAATCCTATTTTTTGGTAAAATTTAATGGCGTTCATTCGAGACATAAGTCTGACAGATTTGAGATTTTTTTGCTGAGCTTTGACGATTAAGTTTTCAATTAATTTAGTGCCAATTCCCTGATTTTGAAATTCAGGAAGCACGGCAACGTAGCTGATGTTTCCTACTCCTGGGGATGATTCGCGCAGTCGCGCTGAAGCAATAATTTGGCGATCGCATATTGCAACTAAATGAACAGCGCCATCTTCGTGATTGTCTCTTTCGCTACCCTTTTCCATGCCTAGGGGCGATCGCAAAACCAGCCAGCGCTGATGGAACATTTTTTCTAATTCTTGTTGGTTGTTAACTTCGCGGATATCTATTTGCAGCATTTTTCGATTAGATTAAAGAGGTAGATTCCAATTTACCCTTGGGTGGGGGCGGGTTTATTTAGATTGTCGATTATTGGCAATGATTGTTGGTATAACCCGCCCCTACAGATTCTGGGAAATATGGGGTGGGGGCGGGTTTATTTAGATTGTCGATTATTGGCAATGATTGTTGGTATAACCCGCCCCTACAAATTCTGGAAAATATTGGGTGGGGGCGGGTTTATTTAGATTGTCGATTATCGGCAATGATTGTTGGTATAACCCGCCCCTACAAATTCTGGGAAATATTGGGTGAGTGAGGGCGGGTTTAGGAGATTATGGGTTTTAGGCAATGATTGTTGGTAAAACCCGCCCCTACAAATTCTGGGAAATTTTGGGTTACAAACTATCAGTAATACTGGTAAAATTAAAGGCTTTCACGCGCACTGCTGGTACTACACTACCGCCATAACGTTTTACTTCACTCAGGCTATCTACATCGCGCAACATATCAGGTAAAACTTGATTGAAACGCAAGTTCTTAATCGGGTAAGCAATCTTGCCGTTTTCAATCCAAAAAGTACCGTCACGAGTCATTCCTGTTACTTCCGATGTCTTGGGATTTACGTAGTTGACGTACCAAGCTCGACTGACGAAAATTCCGCGCTCAGTTTGAGCAATTATATCTGCTAAACTTTGGTCGGAACCTGTCATCACGATCGGGTAATAAGCACCCTTTGATTCTTTACCTTTTTGGGCTGCCCAATAGCGGGAATAAGACAAGCTTTGAGGGATGCCATTTTTGATGATTTCCAAATAGTTATTGCTTAATCCATCGCCGAAAAAATTACCCGATCGCAATAAAGGATGTGCCGGATCGCGCTGTACTTGCACCAGGGGGCTGAAAAGTTGTTCGCCCGCGCGGTTTCCCACGGGTTTTCCGGTTTCATCTGCGATCGACATAAACGATCGCCCTTCATCCGCCGCCCTCGCATCCATCCCCCAAATTACCCAGGGTAGCAAATCCGCAAACGCCGCACCATCAAAGATTACAGGATAAATGCCGGGATTGATTTCGCGCGGGTTGCGGGATGCGATCGCCCGATCGACTACTTGTTGGGCCAATGGGGCGATCGGTAGTTGACTAATACTCCAAGCTGTGCGTTCAGTCCAGCTAGAACCGTTGTCAATGCGGGCTGTAAAGCCGAAATTCGCCTCTGTAGATTGATTGCAGGCGCGGAGTCCGGTGCTCGATGCGATCGCATACAATGACGCCTCAGTGCTCAAAGTACCGGAAGCGTTAGCACCTGCTTGTGAGGCGATCGCACAAGCTTGTCGCACCATTTCTGCCCGTGCTATAGGCGATGCAGCAGCCGTTGCTTCGTCAAAGGCTGCGGGGGGCAAATCGTAGGTTTGAGGGGGTAACAGTGGCATCCATTCGGGGTCTGCGGGGGCAATTTTGGCTAACTCTTCAGAGCGTTTGATGGTTTGGGCGATCGCATCTTCGTCAAAATCCGTCACCGCAGCGGAGGCACTTTTGTTACCAAAATAGCTAGTAATATTCAGGCTAAATACAGTTTTGCTGATATTTTGGCTGATTTGATTTTCCGAGAATCGAGAAAGAGATTCTTCGCCAGTATAGAGACTGACAAATACTGCTTCAGCTTCGGATTGTTTGACTACTTTTTCTACCAAAGATAAGGCTTGGTCTTCACTTAAAATTGCAGGCGATGTCGTTACTATCATAAATCTGAATTATTCATCTCCGAGTTCTCTCTGTGTTCTCTGCGCCCTCTGTGGTTAAATCATTCCGAATTAAGAATTTCCCCCAATTTGAATATCCCTCACCCGCACCGGTACACAAGCATGAGTCATTTGAGCTACCTGCATCGGTTCACCTTTACCACACATATTCGTACCACACTGTACCCGTTCTGAAGCAGGTCCGATCGCATCTATTTGATTCCAGAAATCCGTGCTCATCGAATGATAAGTTACATCCTTCAACATTCCCACAACTTTACCCTTTTCCACCTTCCAGAAAGCATCGCCACCGAATTGAAAATTACGCCGCTGCTGATCGATGGAAAAACTGCCCACACCGTCGATTAAAATCCCATCTTCCGTATCAGCAATCATCTCATCCAAAGTAGCAGTATGACTACCGCCATCCGGGCCCGGTTCCAATCCCAAATTAGGAATTCTGACCATCGGCACGCTCGACCAACTGTCAGCACAGGCAGAACCGTTGCTGGTGGCACGTCCGAGGCGATATGCTGTTTCTCTATCAGTTAGATAATCAACTAAAATGCCATCCTTGACAACGTACCAATCCTGTGATTTTACGCCCTCATCATCGTAACCCATTGTACCGCGACCGGCCGGTTGAGTGCGATCGCACTTGAAGTTCACCCAAGGTGCGCCGTATTGCAGTTTATTCAACTTATCGGTAGTAGCAAAACTCGTACCCGCGAAATTAGATTCGTAGCCATAAACTCGGTCTAATTCCGTTGGATGTCCGACGGATTCGTGGATGGTCAAAAATAAATTTGTCGGCTTGAGAATCAGGGATTTACAAATACCAGCAGGCATTTTTGGCGCAGCGACTTTCTCAATTGCTTCGGCGGCCACTCTATTTACTTGACTCAGCAAATCAGTTGGGTTAATATGTTCGTAACCCAGATTTAAGGGCGGGCGTTCGTATTCGCGACTTTGGGCATCGCCGCCCGCAATTGCCGTACAGCTAAAGCCCGGATAACTGCGGTAAATGGTTTGTTCGATTAGCGAACCTTCCGTAGAAGCGAAAACCTTATCTTCGTGGTTGAATTGCAGAAAAGAATAAGCTTTTTTGATACCTCTATCGCCATGAGTTAACAGTTGTGTGTTAATATTTAGTAGGAGTTCGGCTTTGTCAGCGACTGGTACAGAAAACGGGTCAATGGCGATCGGAGTAATATAGCGATCGACATATTTGTCAACAGGCACCAACCGCACCGGTTCTTTTTGAGTCAAACGACTACCTTTGGCGATTTCTACAGCCAAAGCCACAATTCTAGCCACCTCAGCCGCTGTACGATTGTGACTGGCAGCAAAGCCCCAGGCCCCATCCAGGAGTACCCGCACACCAAAACCAGAACTAACATTATCAGAGATATTGCTTAAAGAGCGATCGCGCGCGTAAAGACTCTGCCTTCGGTAAGCACAAAAACGCACATCACCGTATTCACAACCCGATTTCTTAATCAAATCTACGGCTAAACTTGCTAACTCTTGAGCCGAGACTTTTGCGGTTAATTGCACCATGTTTATGAGTCTGTTTTTAAGAATTATCAATCATTATAGCGCTACTATCGAAGTATTTTCCTAATCAACACGGCGATACCCAGCATTAACCAGCCATATGATTTAACCGCGAAGGCGCGAAGAACGCGAAGGAAGAGAAGAGAGAGTTTAATACAGGACGATGAAGAGAGAATTTGCTATAACTCGCCGACAATTTGCTATGCTGTGCGATACTTTTTACGCTCGCGGTTTCCACCGCGCTGGATATTAGGAATCCCCGTACCTTGAGGTACGGGGATGATGCCAAGTCAAGCCTTAAATCAGTTAGCAACAATTGCGATCGAGATTTGCGTCTTGCCAGGATTATGGGATGTTTGATTTCACCCTTTTTTTAATTCACCAACAGTCTCTTTCAACCGCCTGGTTTAGGGCTTAGTCGTAGTCGCCGTCGGCTTCTTTTGAGAGTTATTCAGTCCATTGAGAAACATGGGCACAAACTTCTCCACAAATGCCTGGGGGTCACGGTTCCAGGCCCGCTGAGCCACATCAACCCTAGTCATTTGCAAATCCGGGGCCAACAAAGTTGCCGGTAGGCGTTCCATCAAGTATTGGGGGCGTTCCCACAGGGGCATTGTATTAGCAATATCCACCAGGCGGGTGACACGGCGCAGTTCTGCCCCCAGCATGATATCCATTCCCGATGCAAATGCAGCTTGTTCGATCGCCGCATACTTGCGCTTCGCCTGTTCCACCTTCTGGGCGTGGGCTGGGCTTTTGGCTGCTATGTTTCCCAACCACCGATTTCCCCAGCGGACGTGGCCTGCTTCTTCGGGAAAAATCTTTTCGATAGTTTCGCGGATTTTGACGTTTTCGTCAGTTTGCGGAGCATTTTTCAGGGCGTGGATGTGCGCTCCGAAGTATTCGCAGCCCCGCTTTTCGGTGACATTAATCGCCGCTAGGGAAGAAATTACAAAATCTTCGCGGTCCTTGGTGGGGTCTTTCTGTTCGCTGTCGAACAGTCTTTCAAACTCGTCGATGTAGGATACTCCCGGCGGCTTGCCCACATTTTGGCCCAAGTCTACCAGCAAGTCAGTCAGCCACATGGCGTGCCGCGCTTCGTCGGAAATGTGCCGGGAGAGGTCGCGGACGAGTTCGGCTGGTTCCCCGTCTAGCTGTTCAATCAAGTCGGTGAGGTCTTTGCAACTGCGCTGTTCGCTAAAGCGGTAGCGGTTGAGAGTGATCAGGTGAATTTCGCGATCGCGCACGACTTGAGCTAAAACTTCACGGGCTCCCATGCCGTTGCGAAGCTTGCGGGGATAGGCTACGGTCATTGTTTTATGTTTTTTTGTAAAGATACCTTTAGGATTGTAACGCAGTTTTTGGGATTCCTAATTCACTCGCAGGGTAGAAGTTTTTTTGTAAGTAACTTTAACTCTTATAGTTGTTGGTTATTTGTTATTGGTTATTTGTTATTGGTTATTGGTTATGTGTTATTGGTTATTTGTTATTTGTTATGGGTTATTGGTTATTTGTTGTTGGTTATTGGTTATTGGTTATTTGTTATTGGTTATTTGTTATTGGTTATTTGTTTTTTCCTCACAAAGCGCTTATACTTATTTATGTATAATGTTTCTTACATCATCCATTTTCGGACTTGGCTGTGAATTATTTTAAACTTTGCGTAATTTTGACTGCTGCTTCTACACTTCTTGGTTTGGAAGCATATGGGGCTATCGACCCTAGCTTAAATATATCACCAACCACACCTGACTTGCAGATTCAAACCGTCCACATAGCAAAAAAGAACAATCCTAACTTGAGCAATTCCAAAGGCACATTAAAAATAGGAAGTGCCATTTCCATAGATCCCGGTGAGGTCACTGGCATCTCAAAAGCGGAGGCACAGAAGCGTTTTATTCTGAATAAAATATACCGACTTCAGGCAGGTACTAGCCCCCAGGATTTGTTCATCCTTGATGAAAAAGCAACTAAATGGGTAGTAGAAAATGTCTCGGATGCTACTATGGGAAGGATTACTCACAGTGTCGTCCTAATGGTATCGGGCAAGGGTAAAGTTTGGGCATTGATACAGAAGTTTTAATATCTGATAATTGACCGAAGCTCCGGGATGGGCATCGGCTAATTTGAGACTTTAAATTTCATAGGACTTACGCAAAAAACCCGGTTTATGAAGGTCCTTGCCTCCTTTGACTTTGAGGGCGATCGCCACAAACCGGGTTTTTTAGGTTAATAGTCCGTCCAGGACAGACGAACTATCTAACAGTCGTAGTACAAAGCAAACTCGTAGGGGTGAGGACGTAACCGCATGGGGTTAACTTCATTATCGAGTTTGTAAGAAATCCAAGTTTTGATGAAATCTTCGCTAAATACCCCAGTATCAGTCAAGAAAGCATGGTCTTTTTCCAAAGCTTCCAGAGCACCTTCCAAGGAACCGGGAGTCGAAGGAATTTTGCTCAATTCTTCCGGGGATAAATCGTAGATATCCACATCCAAAGGTTCACCCGGATCGATTTGATTCTTGATGCCGTCTAAACCCGCGCACAGCATGGCTGCAAAGGCTAAATAGGGATTGGAAGTGGCATCGGGACAGCGGAATTCTAAGCGCTTAGCTTTGGGGTTAGTTCCCGACAAGGGAATCCGTACTGAGGCCGATCGATTTCCTTGAGAATAAGCTAAGTTTACAGGGGCTTCAAAACCGGGAACTAACCGTTTGTAGGAATTAGTTGTGGGATTGGTGATTGCCAAAAGTGCCGGGGCGTGCTTGAGAATACCGCCGATGTAATGCAGTCCCATTTGACTGAAACCAGCATATTGGTCGCCAGCAAATAACGGTTGACCGTCTTTCCAAATTGACTGGTGAACGTGCATCCCGGAACCATTGTCGTTAAACAATGGTTTGGGCATGAAGGTGATGGTTTTGCCGTATTTTCTGCCGACGTTTTTGATGACGTATTTGTAAGTTAACAAATAGTCTGCGGCTTTGACTAAAGTGTCAAAGCGGAAGCCGAGTTCGCACTGGCCACCGGTGGCGACTTCGTGGTGGTGTTTTTCAATGGGTACGCCACATTTTGCCATTGTCAGCAGCATTTCCGTTCTCATGTCTTGAGAGGTATCGGTTGGTGCTACTGGGAAATAACCTTCTTTGTAACGTGGTTTGTAGCCGAGGTTGCCGCCCGGTTCTTCTTTGCCGGAATTCCAACGTCCTTCTACAGAGTCTACATAGTAATAGCCACTGTTTTGGGTTTGGTCGAAGCGAACATCGTCAAAAATGAAGAATTCTGCTTCCGGGCCAAAAAATGCGGTATCGCCGAGACCGGTGCTAACTAAGTAGTCTACGGCTTTTTGGGCTATGGTGCGGGGACATCGGCTGTAGGGTTCGCCTGTGCGTGGTTCTTTAATGCTGCAAATGAAGCTGATGGTGGGTTCTGCCATGAACGGGTCGATCCAAGCGGTGGTAGGATCGATGACCATTGTCATGTCTGATTCGTTGATGGCTTTCCAGCCCCGAATGCTGGAACCGTCGAAGGGTACGCCGTCTGTGAAGGCTGTTTCGTCGATTTGGTCGTGGAACAGGGATAGGTGTTGCCAGATCCCCGGCATATCGATGAATTTGAGGTCAACGATCTGGATGTTATTTTCTTTTATGTAGTTTAAGGCTTCTTGGGGTGTCTGGAACATGGCTTACTCCTGATATTGGTTTGGTCTGGGCGATCCTGCAACGAGTGCTTCGCTAACGGCAGATTTCAGACTATGTGGCCGATAATAGGCATTCATTACTGGTTTTTTTGTATCTTTCAATACATTTTTTTCAAAAGCGATCGGGTTTCCACATAGTTTGCTGCTCTTCTGTTGTCCATTTTCGGCTGAAGATACAAGATATGGGACAAAATTTTGGTGGTTCGGTCGGGGATTTACTACCGTCCCTGAAAATCCTATCTCAAATCTTAATCAAAGGCCGATTTGTAGTAGTCTACAATAGGCGGTCTGTCTCAGATAGCAAAGTATTGATAAAGATTTTTGGGAGAGAAACTTATGCGCGATGCAGTGACGAGTCTGATTGAAAATTATGATGTTGCTGGTAGGTATTTAGACCGAGATGGTATCGATCGGTTGAAATCTTATTTTGCAACGGGTACAGCACGAGTACAAGCAGCAGCAGCAATTAACAGTAATGCAGCGGCTATTGTCAAGCAAGCTGGTATTCAATTATTCGCTCAACAACCGGAACTAATCCGTCCGGGTGGAAATGCTTACACGACTCGTCGCTATGCGGCTTGTCTGCGGGATATGGACTACTACTTGCGCTATGCTACTTACGCTCTAGTGGCTGGCAGTACAGACGTGCTTGATGAGCGGGTTCTGCAAGGGCTACGGGAAACTTACAATTCACTGAGTGTACCCATTGGCCCGACGGTGATGGGGATCGGGATTATGAAGGAAATGGTCAAGGCTCAAGTTCAAGCTGCTGGCTTGACTGTGGGGCCTTTTCTGGAACAGCCTTTTGATTACATGATTCGCGAATTGAGCGAACAGGATATCTAAGTCAGTTTGCTAGTGATTGGTAATTGGTAGTGGCGCTTCGCCACTCTCCAATGTCGATTGTTAAATTTTGTCAATTTTGACTTGATAACTAGCAGTTTGATGTATCTAAATTTAATCCCTTAATATTGCAAAGAGACTGGTAATTTTTTGCCAGTCTTTTTTCAAAAAAAAAGGAAGTTGTGCTGGTGGGTTTGTGTAAATTGGGTCGATCGCATCACAGCATCAAAGGCTGCTATCCGCTAAACACTGGACAAAAGTGGACGAGATAGCCAGTCTAAGTCTTTAACTAGGCTACGTTAGTAAGGTCACGACACCTACGAGTGCTTTCCAGCTTGTAGCTATGTCGCCGGAGATTAA
>NZ_JBGJZU010000116.1:0-15485 GCF_041354475.1 Microcoleus sp. | reverse complement strand
CCTTCTTCCTTCTGCCTTCTTCCTTCTTCCTTCTTCCTTCTTCCTTCTTCCTTCTTCCTTCTTCCTTCTTCCTTCTTCCTTCTTCCTTCTTCCTTCTTCTTAGTCATTAATAGCGTTACTTATTAATTTTTTTTAGTCGATCGAACAAATCGGCAACTTTTGTCAAATCTTTATCTCCGGGGGCGATTTCTACGCCGCTAGAAAGGTCAATACCGCTAAAATTATTACCGGCAAAACTGCCGATCGCATTTAATACATTATCCGGCCTCAAACCCCCAGCCAGCAACCAAGGACAACTTGGTCGAAACTCTGCTAACATTTTCCAGTCGAGGGTTTTGCCAGTACCGCCTAGTTGGTCGGGATGGTAAGCATCCAGCAGTAAAGTATCCACATGAATAGCATACATATTCGCCATGTCTAAAGTTTCAGGAGTCTTAACTCTCAGGGCTTTGATAATTTCAATTTTCGGTAACAATTCCCGCAGTCGATCGCCATATTCCGCTGTTTCATCTCCGTGTAACTGCACCCCTGTTAAATTAGATTTAACAACTACTTGACAGATATTTTCAATTGTGCTATTGGCAAATACACCGATGCGATCGACTGTTGCGGGCAAGTGCTCAACAATTAGACGAATAGTTTCGGGGTTGACATAGCGGGGGGAAGCGGGAACGCAAATAAACCCCAAAGCCTGGGCTCCCAAACCGGCGATCGTCATACCCTGCTCTACTTTCGTGATTCCGCAAATTTTCACCCGCATCAGCCCTTCTCCCTTGCCAATTTGTATCAAAATATCAATCAATTGTTAACTATTAAAACAAATCTTAGTTTAAGCCAAAACACTTTTTATAATTTGATAGCTGAATTTATCTGTGAGACCGGGAGCATAATAACGTGATTTACTCATCTTTGCTGTTAGTAGCACAATCGACCATTCCCTCAACACCGGAGTGGTCCCCAATGGTAGCACTGACAATGATCTTGTGCAACTTACTGGCGATCGCGATCGGCTACTACGGCATAAACAAACAAAACCGAGGCAAAGGCCCAGCTTTACCCCTTGTCATGCCGGGAATGTTCAAAGGCTTTGGCATACCAGAATTGTTAGCAACAACCAGCCTCGGCCACTTACTCGGGGCTGGAGTAATATTGGGCTTAGGAAACGCCGGGGTGCTCTAAAAATAAGGGAAAGGAGAACGGAGGATATAATAATAGAAACTCTTCCTTATTCTCCTTTCCCAGGAAAACTTCATGCAGACAGGTTGGCGAGTCGGCTCCTTATTTGGCATCCCGCTGTTTTTAGATTACTCGTGGTTTATCATCTTAGCCCTAGCAACCCGCGCCTATGCTAGCAGTTACAGTGTGTGGGGGCCAGCCTTGGCATGGAGTGCCGGATTAGCGGTAGCTTTGATGCTGTTTGGTTCCGTACTGCTGCACGAATTGGGACACAGCTTGGCGGCCATGTCCCAAGGTATTAAAGTTAATTCTATTACCCTATTCTTATTTGGTGGAGTTGCCTCCATCGACTCAGAATCAAAAACTCCCGCTCAAGCTTTTCAAGTAGCCATCGCCGGCCCTCTCGTCAGCTTCGGACTGTTTTTAATCCTCGGTTTAGGCTCTCAAGTTCTGCCACAAACAAATTTGTTAGCAATAGTCACAGAAAGGGTAGCAGAAATCAATCTAGTTTTGGGATTATTTAACTTAATTCCGGGTTTGCCACTAGACGGAGGACAGGTTTTAAAAGCAGCAATTTGGCAAATCACTGGTTCTCGATTTACTGGTGTTCGCTGGGCGGCAAAAATTGGACAAATTTTAGGTTGGTTAGCCGTGGCTTTTGGGCTAACTTTATGCTTCCTAGCACGGGAGTACGGCGGCTTGTGGATTGCACTAATCGGCGGGTTTGCCATCCGTAATGCGAAGGCTTACAGCCGTTTTGTTTCCTTGCAAGAAGCCTTGGTAAAAACTAAAGCGGCTGAGGTTATGAGTCATGAATTTCGAGTAGTTGATGCAAATTCAACCTTGCGAGAATTTGCCGATCGATATTTGTTAGAAGTAAATCCATTGCCATTTTACGTTGCAGCAGCCAATGGACGGGATTTAGGTTTAGTGTCGATCGACGATATCCGCTTCACAGAACGCACTCAGTGGCAAATTCAGACTCTGCACAACATTTTGAAACCCCTGGAAAAAAACCCCACAGTCTCCGAAAAGGCATCCCTAGCCGAAGTAATTAGCACTATGGAATTCCGTCAACTGGCCCGAATCATCGTCCTCTCGCCCATCGGTTCAGTGGTGGGGACGATCGATCGCGGTGACGTGATGAAAGTTTTGGCAAAACACCTCAAACCCAGCATTTCCGAAGCCGAAATCAAGCGCTGCAAAGCCGAAAATAGCTATCCCCAGGGATTGCAATTAAGTGCGATCGCCAAAACCGCACAGGACAACTAAAAATTGGGCATTAATCAGGGGCATTTATGAAAAATCAAGATGTGGTGCAATTTTTCAAGGAGAGTTGAAAAAAATATTATGCCCCAAATTTTGCAGCAATTTCATCATCAGTTGAAGCAGAGAGATTGGAGTTGGAAAAAGTTAACTAATTCCTGCTCCTTCGCTGACTTCAAACCTCTGATTATTACCTGCATAGCCGTTACAGCAAGCCTAGGGGCAGTCAGGCAATTAGGTTGGTTACAGGCATGGGAATTAAATGCTTTCGACCTCATGGTTCAATTACGTCCTGATGCAGGTGTTGACTCCCGGTTGCTGGTAGTAACAATCACCGAACAAGACATTAATAATATTGGCAAATGGCCAATTACCGACCGCACTTTAGCCAAAGCGATTGCTGAAATAGCGCGTTTTGAACCGACAGCTATTGGGATAGATATAATTCGCAATACTCCCTACGAACCCGGAAATGCCGAATTAGCAACTCAACTGAAAAACCCGAAATTAATCCCCATTACCTTCATAGGTAACTCCAAGTACGATCGAGCGCCACCACCTCCTAACATACCAGAAAATCGGGTAGGCTTTAATGATTTAGTTATCGATCCAGATGGTAGAGTGCGTCGTAATTTGATGTTTGCTGGGGATGGTGAAAAGACACTAAATTCATTGTCAATGCAGCTAGCTTTTGCTTATTTTAAGAGTAAACAAATTGAGGGTAAACTCACCGAAAAAAATGAAATTCAGGTTGGTAAAATAGTATTTTCGCAGTTGCGTTCGGACTCAGGAGGTTATCATAACATTGATGCCCAAGGCTATCAAGTCATACTCAATTATCGCTCTGCTGAAAACATAGCAAATACCGTGACACTAACTGAGGTATTGGCAGGAAAAGTTGACCCCAAATTAGTGACAGGTAAAATAGTCCTCATCGGCGTGACAGCCTTAACCGTAAAAGATATCTTTTACACTCCTTACAGCGCTACTGCTAGTGGAAATCGCCGGATGCCAGGGGTATTAATTCATGCCACGGCGACTAGCCAAATACTCAGTGCAGTTTTAGACGGTAAAGGGCTATTTTGGTATTGGGATGAATGGCAAGAAATATGCTGGATTGTGGGTTGGGGGGCTGTTGGTGCCTGTTTAGCTTGGCGGCTGGAAAATTCCCTGAGTTTGATGGGAAGCGCGATCGCAGCTTGTGGCTCGTTATTCGGATTCACATTTTGGCTATTTATGCAACAGGGATGGATACCTCTAGTGACGCCTAGTCTGGCACTTTTAATCACCGCAGGAGTCATAGTCACCTATAAGTACGAGCAGTCGAAGCAACAGCAAGGGATTGTCATGAAATTATTAGGACAACAAACTTCACCTGCGATCGCCAATGCTCTGTGGAAAGAGCGCGTCCATTTACTCGAATCTGGTTTATTACCAGGCCAAAAAGTTATTGCTACTATCATCCTCACAGACTTACAGGGTTTTAGTACAATCTCGGAAAAACTACCACCAGAAGTGGTAATGAGTTGGTTAAATGAGTATTTATCCGCCATGGCCCAAGAAGTCCAAGCACATCAAGGTGTGATTAATAAATTTACCGGAGATGGAATGCTGGCAGTATTTGGTGTACCGATTCCCCGCACAACTCCCGAAGAAATTGCCAAAGATGCTAGCCTCGCTGTCTCTTGCGCCCTAGCCATCGGTTCTCGTTTACCACAAATGAATCAAAATTGGCTCGATCGGGGTTTACCGTCGGCAAAAATGCGAGTAGGCATCTTTACAGGGCCAGTGATGGTCGGTAGTTTGGGAGGTACAACCCGTTTAGAATATGGAGTGATCGGCGACAGCGTAAATATTGCCTCTCGGCTGGAAAGTTGTGAAAAGGATCGACAAGAAGACACTTGCCGAATATTGATTGCAGAAGAAACCTTGCTGCATCTGGCAGATAAATTTGAAGTAGAATCTTGGGGACCATTACCTTTGAAAGGTAGGGAACAAAAAGTTAATGTATACCGAGTTTTGGGAACAAAGAACAAATAAAAGGACAGCATCTATCCCTAAAAAATCATGAATCAAATGAAAAGATTTACTAAGTTTTTTTTCAATCTCACATCCGTTAGCTCCATGCTATTGATAGCCACACTTGATGTTTCCCAATTCGCAGTGATGGGGCAGGTATCTCCAAAGATAAATGGGAAACCAGGGACTGAGCCGGGAGGGCCACGCTTGGCTCCGCCCACTCCAGGGAAACCAGGGACTGAACCGGGAGGACCGCGGTTCGTTCAACCTACTGACGAGGTTTTGTTTTCCGGCGATAAACTAAGAGTAACCCGCACAGCAGGTTCATGTGTCAAGGGTAAGATAGACCTCACTGCCTTAGTACCAGAAAATAAAAGCGCACGTACTGTCTCAGAATATCCTGTATTCTTTTTCTATTTACCTCAAACAGATGCACCACAAGCCGAGTTTGTCCTGCAAGATGAAAACGGGAAACAGATTTATCAAACTACCCTAAAAATCAACAATTCATCAGGGGTAACAGGTGTGAGTATTCCCGCCAATGGCAATATGTCGCCCTTGCAAGTAGGCAAAAATTACCGTTGGTTTGTGGCATTGATTTGCGACGCTCAAGACAGATCTGCTGATATATCCGAAACAGGTATTTTGCGTCGAGTTGAACTCAGTGCAGATATCCGCAGTAAGTTAGAGAAAGCTGATGTGCGGGAAAAAACCTTTATTTATGCTCAGAATGGGATTTGGCAAGATGCCCTGAGCACTTTAGCAGCCGCTCGGCTTGCTAATCCCAAGGATGCAAAACTAACTGCGGATTGGGCCAGCTTGTTAGATTCAGTAAAATTGGGCGAAATTGCCACAGAGCCGATCGTGCAAATCGCTCCAGAGCCTAGCGCTCCAATGGAGCCACAGCCGAGCGCTCCAGAGCCTAGCGCTCCAATGGAGCCACAGCCTAGCGCTCCACAGCCTAGCCCTCCAATGGAGCCACGGCCATAGTTTATTGCATCGTGGACGCAGTGGCCCAGAAACCTGGTTTTTTACGAAAATAGTTCGTTCTGTATCCAGATTCGGCTAAAAACCCGGTTTCTTTGACTATATATCCACGGGTGCATCTGCGTTTTGCAAATATATTCGTAGGGGATCTGTGGAAAGAGCGAGTCCATTTACTCGAATCTGGTTTATTACCAGGCCAAAAAGTTATTGCTACTATCATCCTCACAGACTTACAGGGTTCTAGTACAATCTCCGAAAAACTACCACCAGAAGTGGTAATGAGTTGGTTAAATGAGTATTTATCCGCCATGGCTCAAGAAGTCCAAGCACATCAAGGCGTGATTAATAAATTTACTGGAGATGGAATGCTGGCAGTATTTGGTGTACCTATTCTCCGCACAACTCCCAAAGAAATTGCTAAAGATGCTAGCCTCGCTGTCTCTTGCGCCCTAGCCATCGGTTCGCGTTTACCACAAATGAATCAAAATTGGCTTGATCGGGGTTTACCGTCTCATGAATCAAATGAAAAGATTTACTAAGTTTCTTCTCAATCTCACATCCGTTAGCTCCATGCTATTGATAGCCACACTTGATGTTTCTCAATTCGCAGTGGTGGGGCAGGTGTCTCCCCCCACTAGAGGGAAACCAGGGACTGAACCGGGAGGGCCGCGCGTGGCTCCAAATATAAATGACAAACCATTACCTAAACCGGGAGGAGTGCGCTTGGCTCCGCCCACTCTATGGAACGAAAGAACTGAACCAGAAGGACTGCGGTTCGTTCAACCTACTGACGATGCGGTATCCGGCGATGCACGAAGAGGAACGAGCGCAGCAGCTTCATGTGTCAAGGGTAAGAGAGACGTCACTGCCCTAGTACCAGAAAATAAAATCGCACGAACTGTCTCAGAATATCCTGTATTCTTTTTCTACTTACCTCAAACAGATGCAACACAAGCCGAGTTTGTGCTGCAAGATGAAAACGAGAAACAGATTTATCAAACTACCCTAAAAATCAACAATTCATCAGGGGTAACAGGTGTGAGTATTCCCGCCAATGGCAATATGTCGCCCTTGCAAGTAGGCAAAAATTACCGTTGGTTTGTGACATTGATTTGCGACCCTCAAGACAGATCTGCTGATGTATCCGAACAAGGTATTTTGCGTCGGGTTGAACTCAGTGCAGATATCCGCAGTAAGTTAGAGAAAGCTGATGTGCGGGAAAAAACCTTTATTTATGCTCAGAATGGGATTTGGCAAGATGCCCTGAGCACTTTAGCAGCCGCTCGGCTTGCTAATCCCAAGGATGCAAAACTAACTGCGGATTGGGCCAGCTTGTTAGATTCAGTAAAATTGGGCGAAATTGCCACAGAGCCGATCGTGCAAATCGCTCCAGAGCCTAGCGCTCCAATAGAGCCACAGCCATAGTTTATTGTCCACGGGTGCATCTGTGTTTTGCAAATATATTCGTAGGGGCGAAGCATGACCGCTGTAAATCTCTGCTTATCGCTAATAAATTGTCTGCGGTCATGCTTCGCCTATGCAAAATCTGGATGCTCCCTCTTGGTGATTGCTATATTGCTATAACAGTGCAACCGGAATCGATCTAATTTCCAACCATTCCCGTTCAGAAAGTGGTTGCACTTCCAAATATATTTCAAAACAACGACAAGCAGCCACTTTCAAAGCTTCAATAACAGTTTCCATCAAATCATTTCCCTCTTGAGCTAGAGGTAATTTCATGGTAATTAATTCTTCTCCAAAAACTTGATAAAACAAATCCAAATCCGGCTGTAAACGCATAGAACCGTGTTGCAAAATAGCATCGCCCCTGCGTAATTGGGCGCTACCAATTAACTTATAGCCATCAGGTGTAACTAAATCTGCACCCGTCGCAGTTCCAAAACAATTAGGATTGTGAATGTAATTTCGTCCGGCTTCCCCGTAGTGCAAATCCACACCCATCGCCTTCCAACCTTCAATCAAAAACTGGCAGATATCCTGATAAGCTTGGAGACGACTCCCCGCCAATCCCGACACCACCACCGCATAAGTTAAATCTCCCTGGTGCAGCACAGCCCGCCCGCCACTTGGTCTGCGTACTAAGTCTACAGACATTCCGCGCCAAGATAGCTGCTCCCAAAAGTCTGGCCATCGGCGTTGGTGATAGCCCAAAGAAATTGTCGCTGGTGCCCAAGTATAAAATCGTAGAGTTGGCGGAATTTTGCCCGCCAGATGCTGTTCCAGGAGCCATTGGTCGATCGCCATCTGCACCGTACCAGAAGCTTCCAGCAGCGGAATTAAACGCCAAACAGAATTAGTCATCGGTCTCCAGTCCTCAGTTTGGGTTCTATAATGGACAGGATGTTTTAAAATTGGTAATAGTCATGGGAATCTGTGAAAGTAAGTTTGTGTAAATTTCACCGATCCAATGCTGTAGCAATAAATAGGCAAAATAATTCTTTAACCATGAGCAACAGTGTAATTGTCATTAGCGACGAAAAGTTTGAAACGGAAGTCCTGAAAGCAGAGCAGCCAGTGCTTGCCTACTTTTGGGCTGCTTGGTGTGGCCCTTGCAAACTGGTATCGCCTTCGATAGACTGGATCGCAGAAAATTACAGCGATCGGCTGAAAGTGGTTAAAATGGAAATTGACCCCAATCCAGCTACTGTCAAACAGTATAAAGTAGAAGGAGTCCCTGCTATCATGCTGTTTAAAAACTCTGAATTAGTGATGTCTCACGAGGGAGCTATTAGTAAACAAAAATTGACAAGTTTGTTAGAGGCTAATTTAGAAAGTTTTGAAGGTTGAGATATTTGTCCTTGGATGGGTGCGGGTTTATGAGATGGTCTGTTTTAGGCAATTATTATTGGTAAAACCCGCTCTACCCAAGGCAATATACTCGTTGATGAACTCAGTAAATATCCGATTTAACACAAGTTGTCTAGGAGCTAAAAAACATTTTATGGGTTGTTTAAAGCCTTTTAGATTACAATATTTTTGTAAGTTTAGAAAAACTTATACAAACCTCTAGCCACGGCGCGATCGCACTTGTAAAATCTTATGGTAACACTTCAGCTCAGACAGCTCGATATTCCCCTAGGACAGCGAGTGCTGCTACACGATATTAGTTGGTCAGAATTTGAAGCAATTTTAGTAGAAATGGGCGAAGCTCGATCCGCGCGCTTAGCTTATAGCCAAGGAACATTGGAGATTCGGATGCCTTTACCAGAACATGAGGTAGATAAAGAACTAATTGGTGATATGGTGAAAATATTGCTAGAAGAATTAGAAATAGATTGCGAGTGCTTTGGTTCCACGACTTTTAAACGAGAAACCCAAAAAAGCGGTGTGGAACCAGATCAGTGTTTCTATATTGAAAACCATCAGCAAATGAGAGGGAAACGGCGGGTGGATTTAACAGTAGATCCTCCTCCTGATTTGGCAATTGAAATCGATGTCACTTCCAAAACGCAATTGGATGCTTATCAAGCTTTACAAGTTCCTGAACTGTGGCGGTATGAAAATAATCAATTGCAAATTAATGTACTGCAAGATGGGAGATATGTTGCATTCCCAAGTAGCCCAATTTTTCCAGGATTACCAATTGTTGAAATGATAGCCGAGTTTGTAGCTCAAAGTACAAGTCTAGGCAGAAGCGCGAGTTTAAGAAATTTTCGCGATCGCATTAGGCGGTTGGAAAATTTGTTGTAGAGGCTGGTTTCACAAACCATTGATTTTGGAAACAAACAATATAGTAAACTTGCATCTACCGGAACTAAAATTACCAAATTAATTGATAAAAATATGAAATTCGCCGATCGCTTACAACCTCTACAATTTAATGTATTTGCCGATATGGATTGGGCGAAATCTCTAGCGAGAATCGCCGGTAAAAATGTGATTGATTTGTCTCTAGGTTCTTCCGATTTGCCGACTGCTGCTCACATTACAGAGGCGATCGCACTTTCTCTGTCTGACTCCAGCACCCACGGCTATTTGCTGTTTAACGGGACGAAATCTTTTCGGGAAGCAGCGGCGACTTGGTATCAACAAAAATTCGGAATTTCTGTCAATCCAGAAACAGAAGTGCTGCCTTTAATTGGTTCCCAAGAAGGCACGGCGCATTTGCCTTTAGCTATACTCAACCCCGGAGATTTTGCTTTGTTGCTCGATCCGGGTTATCCCTCCCACGCTGGGGGTGTTTATTTGGCTGGCGGGCAAATTTATCCGATGCCGTTGTTAGCAGAAAATCAGTTTTTGCCAGTATTTGATGATATTCCCAAACCAGTTTTAGCTCAGTCGAAGATGATGGTTTTGAGTTATCCTCATAATCCGACAACTGCGATCGCACCTTTAGCCTTTTTTGAGAAAGCCGTCGCTTTTTGTCTGGAAAACGGGCTGGTTTTGGTGCACGATTTCCCCTATGTCGATTTGGTTTTTGACGATCGCAATTCTAGCATAGAGGCAGATCCAAAGCAGCGGGCTTACCAGGATATTCCTGGTAACGAGGAGCATCGAAAAGTGATGGCACCGTCTATTTTTCAGGCAGATCCAGATAAAAGCGTGTCGATCGAGTTTTTTACACTCTCCAAGTCGTACAATATGGGTGGTTTTCGAGTCGGATACGCGATCGGCAATCCCCAAATCATTGAAGCACTGCGACAGGTAAAAGCCACCGTAGATTTCAATCAATACCAAGGAATTTTGAATGGAGCGATCGCTGCATTAACAGGCCCCCAGGACACCGTTAAAACCAGTGTAGAAACCTTCCGACAACGGCGGGATACCTTCGTCACTGCTTTGCAAGACATTGGCTGGGAAGTGCCATTACCCCCCGCCACCATGTACGTTTGGGCGAAACTCCCAGAACCTTGGGCTTTAGATTCCGTGAAATTTTGCACTGAGTTAGTAGAAAGCACAGGAGTTGCAGCTTCCCCCGGTGCCGGCTTTGGCAAATCTGGAGAAGGCTATGTGCGATTTGCCTTAGTTGAATCACCAGCAATTTTGGCAGAAGCTGTCAGAAGAATTGCTGATTTTCTAAGTTAAGCTCCTGCTCACATTGAAGAGGATTTATCTTCTGTGTACCAAATTTTTATCCAGAGATTTCCTATTCATTTTGTGCTGATTCCTGGTATTTTTCCAGGATACCACTTGACAGCATGAGTCTCGGCCAAACTAACAAGAAAAAGCCCATCCACGCTAATAATGGTATCGCCACTATAACTGTAATCCAAACAGTTTTCAATAAAAGCCAACTGCCACTAATCAGGCTAATTCCTGTTAAAAGAATCGACCAAGGCTGACACCACCAAGGTTTGAAATCCCAAGCACTAATTTTTTTGGGTTCGGAAACATTTTTCATATTAGTTATTGGTGATTAGTTATTGGTGATTGGTGATTGGTGATTGGTGATTCGTAATTGGTTATTGGTTATTGGTTATTGGTGTTAATTCCAATTCCCCATGAACCATGAACCATTCCCCCGCTTACCAGTCAGTAGCGCAGTGCCCTTGGCCTCCCCTGGCGAAACCGGGGAGTCCAAGGGTGGAAGGGCAGGATAAACGCAGCCTTTGGGTTAACAATTACCTGACGCTACCACCGGAATTGATATGATATCGTTTCCGGCTGCATCGGAATGATTTAACCTTACTAGAACGCAGAGAACACAGAGGGAGATAAGAGAGATGAATAATTCCGATGTTACCGGATTTGATATGATTTACTTTTTTTGAGCGCCGATGAACTCGGATGAGGGCTTTTTTGATATTTGACACTCATATTTCCCACTAATGGTAAAATGCGATCGCCATAGCAATTTCAGTTCCATAGGTTGCTAACTTGCTAGGCTAGAAAGTAGCAAACCAAAAAATCCAGCCACTCCAAGGTCAATCGCGAACCATGAGACTAGACGAAGCCGTAGAATTTGCCGAAAACCCTGAGCCGCGTTGTCCCTGCGTCCTCCTGTTGGACACCTCCGGTTCAATGCAAGGTGCTCCTATAGATGCCTTGAATGAAGGGCTGCAAACTTTTAGGGACGATCTGATTAAAGATGAATTGGCAAAAAAGCGAGTGGAAGTCGCGATTATTTCCTTTGACAATCATATCAAAGTTGTGCAGGATTTCGTGACGGCAGACCAATTCGAGACGCCACTGCTGAAAGCCCAAGGACAAACTCACATGGGTGCAGGTATTCAACAAGCACTGGATTTAATCGCCGCCCGCAAATCTGAATATCGCAACAACGGAATCACCTATTATCGGCCGTGGGTATTTATGATTACTGATGGAGAACCCCAAGGCGAATCGGACGATATTGTAGACATCGCTTCACGGCGGATTAAAGAGGAAGAAACTAACAAGCGCGTTGCTTTTTTTGCGGTAGGAGTCGAAGGTGCTAATATTGCCCGTCTCGCCGAAATTGTGGAACGGACTCCTGTAAAATTAAAAGGATTGGATTTTAGGGAGATGTTTATTTGGCTTTCAGCTAGTATGCAGCGAGTCTCTCACTCAAAAATTGATGAACAAGTAGCCTTACCACCTCCGGGGTGGGGAACCGTTTAGTCATTGGTTATTTGTTATTGGTTATTTGTTATTGGTTATTTGTTATGAGTAGCAGGTGACAATTAACTACTAACAATTAACTACTAACAATTAACTACTAACAATTAACTACTAACATCTGAATAACTGACAAATGACAGAACAAATGACAAAGTGGCAAGTGGTAGCGGCATCGGTGATGGGGACGAGTCACTCCAAGCGATCGCAACCTTGTCAAGATGCCCACTGCTGGCGGCTGTTACCCAATGGTGTTTTGGCGGCCTCCGTTGCCGATGGTGCGGGTTCGGCAACACTGGCAGAAGTAGGTGCTAAAATTGCTGTGGAAGCAGTTGTCGAAACAATTTGTCGGCAATCAGAAATGCTGCCTGAAGATGACAGCCAATGGCAAGTATTCCTCACATCCGCACTTCAAGTCGCACGGGCGGCTGTGGAAACAGAAGCCGCGACGCGGGGAGTGGGGGCTAGAGATTTAGCTTGTACTTTAATTGCGGTGGTGGCTACACCAGAATTAATCGCCGTTGCTCAAATCGGTGATGGTGCGGCGGTGGCGGGTGATAATCAAGGAAGTGCGATCGCCCTGACAGTACCTCCCTGTGGTGAATATATCAATGAAACCATTTTTTTGATTTCCCCCAATGCCATAGAAACTGCACAATTTCATCTGCGACGGGAAAAAATGGCGCATTTAGCCGTGTTTTCCGACGGCTTGCAAATGCTAGCCCTGAAAATCCCGGAAGGCGCACCACACAGTCCATTTTTTACACCGCTGTTTCGATTTTCTGCTCAAGTTCAAGATGAGTCTGATGCACAACAGCAGTTGGAGTCTTTTTTGCGATCGCCCCGCGTTTCCGAACGCACCGATGATGATTTAACATTATTATTGGCAAGTTGTTTGAGTTCGGAAGTACCAAAAAATTAACAGTAGACATCTTGCCACAGGGAGTATTGTAAAACTTTATTAAGTTTGTCCGCAGTAGTAACCAATTATCCACCTGCATCTATCGGCGTCGGTTGGCGTTGATCTGCGCTACAAAACCGATTCTGAATTGGGCAAGAAGTCTCATCTGTTCAACGTGGCGGTTCTATAATAAAATCGACTTGTCAACAATTATGCTCCCGTTTAACAGTAGGTCATCACTTGCAAGCACAAGAGATTAAGGATCAACTCAAATCCCTAATTAGCGAAGCATATCCAATAGATCCGAGTTTGGCGAGAAGATTGGATGAAATTTATCGCTGGGTAAAAGATGTCAAACCCGGTTCGCTAACTGCCAAAAAATTTGTGATGGCTTTTCTGCTACAGCTTGTCAGTGATTCCGAAGTTTGGTTGGCTGTCAAATCTCTACCTTCGGAAGCAGCACAACAAGCTGCCTTTGAGTTAATGAGTTCTGCGGAAAGATATTGGTATAGCTATCTCTTTCCTAAATGGCTGAGTGAAACCGATCGCAAATTTTATATTTGGAAGAAAAAATTAATGGCGGGAGAGTTTTATCCGGCTGACGAGCAGATACTCCAATCGATAATAACTCACATTCAGCAGCGAGAAGATACTTCTTTTATACAGCGTTATATAGCCGATCTTTCTATGGCCACGGATTCCATAGTCAGCAGCCGGGAACATCAGCCTTTATGTATACAAATCACCAGTATTTCTGATGAATTTTCGCAAGAAAAGTATGATAATTGGCAAAAAACTCTTCAGGAATGGGGGATTGACAGAGGATTATTTTTAAGTTACAATCCAAGTATTGAAAATTCGGTAGTTCGATTAGTTAATATGGCATTATACAACAGCGATAATTTACAGGCTGGCACCTACCTAAAATTTTCCTAGAATCCAGAAGGGAGCCACGTAAATGTTGTTAAAAAAAAGTTGTGAAAAAATGTGAATATTTCTCTGTCGGCTATTCCTCAGCATTCTCTGCCTTTCCGGGCTCGAAAAATCAAATTTAGACAAAACAAAATAAGATGACTTTAAGTAAAACCTAGGAACTAGGCGCTGGAAACAGCGATTAGGCACACAGGAATTACGAATTAAACGGGAAAAAACCAGGTTTCTCGTTCTGCTACTGAATATCAAATGATGCAATGAGTTTAAGAAACCCGGTTGTTGCGTCCTGGACAACAAAATAGCGTCCTAGCAGAGGATAACTCAGATATTTGCGATGAATGGACGCTTGTAAAGCCCTAGATATTTCCCTAGCCCGATAGTATAGCAACCTTAAAATTCGATCAAAAATAACACCATGACAGCACAAGGCACAACGACTGTTGAAAAAAGTTTACAAAAAGTGTTGGAAAAACTGGAATCCTCCCGGAAAATGCAGGATGACTGGATGAAAAACGGGATAAATTTTGTAGATTTGTATGTGGATGATGCTGGTGGAGATTGGTTGGAAGAATGGGGAAAAGCGGAAGCAGAAGATTTAGAAGTAGACACGATTACCAGTATAGATGTGGAGGCTATCAAAATAGCGATCGGCTTTTCTAACTTTCAGAAAACACAATTACTGGAAATAGCCTTGACTCACCGTGGCGATACCAAGGATTTTCGAGGCACATCTTTTGACTCGTCAGTGGACCAAGATGTCAAGTACAAAAGGCTGGCTCTCCTAGGAAGCGCGATTTTGAGTGCGGTTGTTACCGATTACCTATACCGCGAATATCCTCAGCTCGATCGAGATTGTATCTCAAATTTAAAATCTCGGTTACTAGACAAGAACAAACTATCGGAATTTGCGATCAGTTTGAATTTGCAGGAACTTAGCTTGCATAGTGCTCAGGGTAAAGAAACAGAAAAAAGTGAGTACAAGAGATTTCTAGGCGAAACTTTTGAGGCGGTGTTTGGGGCGATTTACTTGGAGTGCGATCGCGATTTTTTGCGTGCGGGCGACTGGCTGATTCAGAATTTCATCGCCAAAGCAGTTGCTGAGAAGATGAGTCAAAAAAGCGATCTAATTGAAGGGACAAAAATTTCGCCACAAATAGCTCTTAAACGGCTGCGAATCCTGGGTGCAGAAATTTTAGAGGCGATCGCCTTTGACTATCTCTACCACCGTTTTCCAGAACGTAATGCCAGCCAGCTAACTGACTGGAAAAAAATGTTAGTGGCCAAAGAGATTTTCCCCAAAGAATTCAAGACCAAATTAGGCAATCAGTACCTAGAATTGGACAGTGATTTCTCACGCACCCGCGACTGGTTAGTTAATAATTTTATCAAAACAGCAGTGGAAGAACTGGTAGAGGAGAGAGAAAATCAATTCAACTAAAAGTAGAAAACCAATAGCTGCTACGCATCCACAGTATCTGTCGCTTGGGGAGGGACAGAGTTTATGTAAATTATTTTTAGTTCAAGTCCGATCGGCATTGTATCTGCGAGAACTTTGTGACAATACTTAGTCGTTAACACTAAGCGAAATTTGAGGTCGGAAACCCATCTAGCCTTAGGAATAAAATATGAGCTCATTTGCTTGACA
>NZ_JBGJZU010000115.1:0-15671 GCF_041354475.1 Microcoleus sp. | reverse complement strand
CCCCCTTACTAAGGGGGGGTTGGGGGGGTTCTTCTTGCCCCTTAGTAAGGGCAGGTTCTTCCTCTTGAAGCCCCCCCTTACTAAGGGGGGGTTGGGGGGGTTTTTCTTGACAGGGTTCCAGCGGCCGCAATCTGACAACCGCAGCATCAGCACCACCGGGCAAAATAACAGTATTATTTTGCACTTGATGGTCGTATTGACGATAAACCCAGCGTTTAGAAGCGATAGTGGGAGTATCTAAAAGTTTGAGCAAAATCTGATTCCAATTTTGCAAATTTCCATCTATTTCAATGCCGGCCAGCGTACATTCTGGCAAGGAATCCGCCGTCCATTCCCAAGCTTTTATAGCATATTCTGGCGGTTCTGTCAACAATTGTCGGTGATAAATTGGCGTATTATCTGCTAACGCAGTTGCGGTTATTTCTGCTGCAATCTCGCCTTTAAATAGAATGCGGACGATCGGCTCTTCAATGACTGTACCCGCAACGACGGCGTGCAATCCCCAGCGGTGAAAAATATCGATTAATTCCTGTTCCCGTCCCTTTTCGGCCACAAATAACATCCGTTCCTGGGATTCAGAAAGCAGGTATTCGTAGGGAACCATGCCACTTTCTCTAACGGGAACTTTGTCTAGATCGAATTCAATTCCCACTCCACCTTTGGCGGCCATTTCTGATGTGGAACAAGTAATTCCGGCTGCACCCATGTCTTGGGCGGCGACGACTGCACCGGTTTTGAAGGCTGCTAAACAAGCTTCAATTAAGGATTTTTCTAAGAACGGATCTCCTACTTGCACGGCGGGGCGATCGTCCATGGATTTGTCGGTCAATTCTGCACTGGCAAAACTGGCACCGCCCATGCCATCTCGCCCGGTAGTCGAACCGACATAAAGCACGGGATTTCCGATTCCCGATGCACCGGATTTAACTATTTCTTGGGTTTCCATTAAACCCAAGGCCATGACGTTAACTAATGGGTTGCCGGAATAGGCGGCATCGAAGTAAACTTCGCCACCTACTGTGGGTACGCCGATGCAATTTCCGTAATGGGAAATTCCTGATACTACTCCTTTGAATAACCTCTGAGTTTTGGTATCCTCTAGGTTGCCAAAACGCAGGGAATTTAAAAGGGCGATGGGGCGTGCACCCATTGTGAAAATATCGCGGAGAATTCCTCCGACTCCTGTGGCGGCACCTTGGAATGGTTCGACTGCTGATGGGTGATTGTGGGATTCGATTTTGAAGGCTAATTGCAGTCCGTTTCCTAAGTCTACAACGCCGGCATTTTCTCCGGGCCCGACGAGGATGCGATCGCCTTCTGTGGGAAACTGTTTTAATAGCGGCCGCGAGTTTTTGTAACAGCAGTGTTCGCTCCACATGACGCCGAACATTCCCAATTCTGCTTTGTTGGGGTGGCGGTTGAGACGCCGTACAATGTCTTCGTATTCTTCGGGCTTAATGCCTTCGGAGGCTATTTCTTCGGGGGAAAATGGAGATTCGGAGATGACAGACATGGAATTTCGATATAAACCACAGGATTTATTTTAAATGGCTTTGGTTTGTTATTCTCAAATCTCAATTTTCTCATCTAAAATCAAAAATATTAAATATATAATTTCTATGATTGAACCTGGAAATCTCAATTTTTCTCACCAAAATTTACGAAATCGCTCTTTTAAAGGCATGGATTTGTCAGGGGCTAATTTCAGTGGTTCGGATATTCGAGGCTGCAATTTCACTGGGGCGATGTTGAGGGGGGCAAATTTTCAGGGTGCCAGAATGGGACAAAGCCGCAGACGGGTGAGAACTTTGATTGCTAGGGCTGGGGTGACTGCGGTGACGGTGACGCTGGCGGGGGCTTTGATGGGATTGATTCGGGGTGCGGATGCGGGGGCGGCGGCGGTGGCGGCGGTGGCGGCGACTGCGATTGCTGCGACTAGGGCTGAGGCTGGTATTGTGGCTGGGGCGGTGGCTGGGGCTGCTGCTGCGATCGGCGCTAGTGGTATTGTAACTTTTTTTGGGGGGGATGCGATTAGGGGAATTGTGTTAGTTTTGGTTTCTGGAGTGATCCTTGGCTTAACTGCGATCGGTTTTTTTATTGCTGTTGAAGAGATAGAAAAGTTGTCGGTGACTTCGTTTAGAAAGGCGGATGTAACTGATGCTATATTTGACCATTATGCCATGCTTAATGCTGATTTTTCTGATGCGCGAGGCTGCTCTTGGTAAAGCAGAAGGATGCGAAATTTGGGTTAAGCTGCTAGATTTGGTCATGACCACACCGAAGCTCCAAGTAGTTAATCCCATCCCTTGAGGTGGTGAAATATTCCTTCTTCCTGTTTGCTTGTTCCTTATTCCTTCTTCCTGAATTTCCCCCCTTGGGGGGGGCTAGGGGGGGGTGAATTATTCCTTCTTCCTGCCACTATATGTTAAGAATAACTGAAATAAAACTCCCCCTCGATCATCCAGTAAATGCGATCGCCGACAGCATTCTCAAAAAGCTGCAAATTCCCCCCGAAGAATTGCTCGGCTATTCCATCTTCAAACGCAGCTACGATGCTCGTAAAAAACCAGAAATCCTGCTTGTCTATATTGTCGATGTGGAAACGACACAGGAAACACAAATTTTGGAGCGCCTCAAAAAAGACCCTCATGTGATGGTAACGCCAGACATGAGTTATCGCTATGTAGCCCAAGCTCCCAAAAATTTGACGATTCGCCCCATTGTCATTGGTACAGGGCCTTGCGGGATGTTTGCAGGGCTGATGCTAGCACAAATGGGGTTTCGCCCTATCCTGTTAGAACGTGGTAAAGCAGTGCGCGATCGCACCGTTGATACCTTTGGATTTTGGAAGAAAAAAACCGAATTCAACCCAGAATCTAACGCCCAGTTTGGGGAAGGAGGCGCGGGTACTTTTTCCGATGGCAAACTCTACAGCCAAGTTAAAGATCCCCAACATTATGGACGCAAGGTGTTGACAGAACTTGTGAATGCGGGAGCTTCACCAGAAATTTTATACATCAATAAACCCCATATCGGTACTTTTAAACTGGTGGGAATTGTCCAAAATATCCGTGCCAAAATAGAATCTTTAGGCGGTGAAATCCGGTTTCAAACTCGTGTGACAGATATTCACATCGAAAATGGCAAAGTCCAGGGACTTACCCTTGCAAATGGAGAATATATTGCTAGTAATTATATAGTTCTGGCCGTGGGACACAGCGCCCGCGATACTTTTGAAATGTTGTTTTCCCGTGGGGTTTACATCGAAGCAAAACCATTTTCCATTGGTTTTCGGGTGGAGCATCCCCAAACTATTATCGATCGCTGTCGTTTTGGCGATCGCGCCGGCCATAAACTTTTGGGTGCCGCCGACTACAAACTGGTTCACCATTGCCAAAATGGTCGTTCAGTCTATAGCTTCTGTATGTGTCCCGGTGGATTGGTAGTAGCCGCAGCCTCGGAACCAGGGCGACTTGTCACTAATGGGATGAGTCAATATTCCCGCAATGAACGTAATGCCAATAGTGGGATTGTAGTGGGGATTACACCGGAAGATTATCCCGGTCATCCTTTGGCGGGAATTGAGTTTCAACGTCGCCTAGAAGAGCGGGCATTTGAGTTAGGAGGTGGCACTTACAATGCCCCAGGACAGCTTGTGGGGGATTTTTTGGCGAATCGACCTTCCACAGTGTTAGGCGCTGTTCACCCTTCTTATACGCCGGGAGTTCATTTGACTGATTTGAGTGCAAGTTTACCAGATTATGCGATCGCCGCTATCCGCGAAGCACTTCCAGCTTTTGACAAACAAATTAAAGGATTTGCGATGAATGATGCTGTCTTGACTGGAGTAGAAACCCGCACTTCTTCGCCGATTCGGATTAAGCGCAAGGAAGATTATCAGAGTTTGAATACTGAAGGCCTTTATCCGGCTGGGGAAGGTGCGGGATATGCAGGTGGAATTTTGTCCGCGGGGATTGATGGAATTAAGGTTGCTGAGGCGGTTGCTTTGAGTATTTTGCGTATTTCAGGTTTATGAAGTAGGGACACGGCACCGTGCCATTCTTCGTGTCAACTTAAGCTCAAACCCTGTCAGAGACTGTTGTTTGACGATTAGGCCAAGATCCCCCCTAGCCCCCCTTAATAAGGGGGGAACAGGAATATTCTCTTTCGTCCCCCTTCTTAAGGGGGATTTAGGGGGATCTAGACTTAGGTAAAAGCGAGAGATACCAAGGGTTTCAGGCTTAAGTTGACACCTATGGGCACGCTTGAGTCTCCTCATCAACCAACTCTGTTCAAACAGTAGCTAAGCGCGATCGAATTTCCGTATCCGTATATTCCGGTGTCCAACCAGTCGTAGTGGTAAAATATCGCACAGCTTTAACTTTCCGTGTTGCAGTCAAATAAAACCAGTGTTCTGTATTCGCCGGCACGTTGATAAATTCTTCAGGCTGCACAGTCACTTCCACTTGGCTACCGTCGGGACGCACAAAACCGAAAATTCCCTCTCCTGCTACGATATAGCGCACTTCATCGTCAGCGTGAATGTGGCACTTGTCGAATTTAGAAAGCAGAGTGTCGAGGTTGGGAATCTCTGGGTGCAGCACAATCAAGTCTCGCGACTGATAGCCTGCGGTTTCTTTCAGTTGTTCAAAGTAGCCGTCTAAAGCTTGCAGCACTTGTTCTTTTTGATTGTCGTCTAGAGCATCTTTGGCTAGCAATTCCCGAATTTCTGGGTTGTCTCCCACGGGCCAACTGTTGAGTTGAATTTTTAAGGGAGCGAGTTCGCGGGTAATATCGCTCAGTTGAGTGTAGGTTGTACCGTCTTCGAGTCGCAGGATAGCCATTTTTTTAGGTTTTAATTTTTGATTAACAGACACATCGAAAGATGTTTGTCGATCGCACTTGTATGAGAATCATATTTTAACTTAAATTTGAACAGGCCTCTCCGGCCTGTTCTAGAATAGTTCCCCATTTGTCGCGATAAGATTAATAAGTCAGATGCCTGCTAGCAACCGCAGCTATCTGCAAAACACTGATGCTTTAGATGTAACTTTTGCAACAACTATGCCTACTTATACTGGAATTTCTAGCGAAGCTTTTCAGCACCCCCTCGATCGCCAAGCTGAGGAAGCGTTACGCAGCGTACCTGGATTTGACTTAATTGCTAGCAAATTTGTAGAGTTTGTCTACGAACGACCCCAATTTGTTTACCTCATGGGAAATAGCATTCAAGTCGGGCCGCGCCAATATGCCAGCATATATCACATTTTTCGGGAATGTTTGCAGGATTTAGATGTTTTTCCAGAACCCGGTTTGTTTGTTTCTCAAAATCCCTCAGTCAATAGCTATGCCCTGGGAAAAAACCAGCCCTATGTAGTATTAAATACAGGTCTTTTAGATTTATTGGATGAGGCAGAAATTAAGGTGGTATTGGCTCATGAGTTGGGACACATTAAATGCGGTCATCCCACTTTAAATCAAATGGCGATGTGGGCAATGAGCGTTGCTTCGACAATAGGGGAGATGACTTTCGGCTTGGGAAATATGGTCAGTAGCGGTTTAATTTATGCTTTTTATGAGTGGCGGCGCAAGGCGGAATTATCGGCAGACAGGGCTGCATTGTTAGTCACAGATGATTTGAATAGTGTGATGAAAACAATGATGAAACTGGCGGGAGTTAGTAGCAAATATGCTAGCGAATGTAGTTTGCAAGAATTTATCCGTCAGTCTGATAATTATCAAGAACTCGATCGCGACAACCTCAACCAAGTGTATAAATTTTTACTCTACAATGGCGGCTCTGGCACCATGCTCAGTCACCCGTTTCCGGTGGAACGTCTGCGCTATTTGCGAGATTGGGCAAGTTCCGAGGAATATCGCCAAATCAAGTTGGGGAACTACAAGCGGGCGGTATCTGAGGGTGCTGTTGACGTGAAATCTCAAACACCGAACAGTGAAGCCGAGGCTCTGCGGCGTCAGATTGAGGAGTTGCAGCGGGAGATAGAGCGGCGTAAATCTCGCTGAAGTGGAAGCATTAGTGGTACGGAATAAAGCTTTACCCGATCGCCTATTTAGACCCTCTCAAACCAAAATTAATGCTGAATATCAACTCTCGTTTTTTATCAGTAAAACCCAGAGCCATCATCTCTGCAATTACTGCACTTGCTGCTGCCATTGGTGACAAAACCTCAGCCACCAACCTCGAATATTCGCCCCAATTTAACGAAGCCTCGCGCTACACCACCACGATATCTGCTAATAACAATTTAGCAGATATTTACTATCCCAAAGCATCAGATTTGCAATCCGGCAATTACTCTTTCCCGATCGTACTTTTATTGCAAGGAGCCCTGATCGATAAATCGTTTTACTCAGATTACGCTAGCCGCGTCGCACGGTATGGCTTTGTGGTAGTCGTTCCCAACCATTTTCGCCCTTCCCCCTTCAATCCCACTTCACCCCCTAAATTAGCATCAGAAACTTCCCAAATTGCCGCCGTTTTGTCTCAAATGGCGATCGAAAACACCAATCCCACCTCTCCAATTACGTCTGTTGTCGATACACAGCGCCTGGGTTTATTGGGTCATTCTTTTGGTGGCGCGGTGGGCTTATCCACGATCGCTGACAAATGTTTGACAGAATTACTTTTGTGTCGAGAGCCATTTACCCGCCCCAAAGAACTCTTAGCAGGTGCATTTTTTGGAGCCAACTTGCGCAATCCAATTACTAATGAATTTATCGCCATTCCTAATGATGGCATTGCCGTCGCCTTGATTCAAGGCGATATCGATGGGGTCGCCCTTCCAGAAAGAGCTCAAAGCACCTTCGATCGGATTGAAACACCCCCCAAAGCTTTGGTTACTGTTAGGGGTGCCAATCACTTCGCCATTACCAATGTTAATAACCCCGCCGGTGCGAATCCAGATCCCCATACTCCTACACTAGATCGAGCCGTTGGGATTGAAACGATCGCCACTTGGAGCGCCCTATTTTTGCGGGCTAATATGCTTGAAGATCGAGCTGCCTATGATTATATTTACTCACAACAGTCCATCTTTAGGAATTCGATGTCCCTGATATCGGCATTGTCCTGATTACGGAACCAGGCTCCGCTTATCGCAGGAATTCGACATTCAACTCTAGTTTTTCACCCAACCACAAAGAATGTATGGTGTGATCGGCCACATCGTCGCCTGTTTCGGGATGGACAAGAATATTTAGCCCTTCGCGATGGATCATTAACCAAGGAACGACTTGGCCAAACTGGGCTGGTAAAAAAGCAACTTGATACATTGCTTGGGGGTGGGGGCCAATGGGTTTGTCATGCCACCGCCCAAGCTGCACCTCAAACCGAGTTAATCCTTCACGTAGACGTGCAGCCACATCGCGACTATCAGTGTCGAAGTAAATATGTGCGTGAAAACCTACTATTTCCATGGTGTCTTCGTTCATTGTTTTCAGTGAGTTAAAATTAAGGTAAAATTTTATACAGTATATTCCAAGCTCATCAAGTACAGTCTTAATTTAGTTAATTGGTAAGGTTCGTCGTCCCCAGCTCCCAGGATAGAACTTGCTGATTGAGGGATGGTGACGCACCTTACTGGTGTCGCCAGATTGTTATACCATTTCTCTAAAATCGTGCAACAATCTTTGACCCCCCCTAACCCCCCCTTATAAAGGGGAGGGACAAGACTACTGTTGCATTCTTTTTTAAAATTGGTATCAGTACCAGATAGACATGGAATATCCTGTCAATTTTTTGTGAAGGCGGAAAGTTTTTTGCCGACTTGACTATTTAATATCAGGATAACCCAGCGAAAATTAGGTTTATGTCTCGTGTTTTAGAAAGGTTGTTGCAAATTGACCAGCTATTGCGGACAGCCCCGCGGCAAACAGCAGTAACAATTGCTGAAGCCTTAGAAGTTAGTGAAAGGACAGTCCGTAATGACTTGGCTTTTTTGCGGGATCGGTTCAGCGCCCCGTTGAAGTTCAATCGGCAAAAAGGGTTTCACTATACCGATCCAGATTGGCGCTTGCCGAGTATTTCTCTAAGTCAAGGCGAATTATTTGCTCTGACATTGGGAGCGAGAATGTTGCAAGCTTACTCAGGTTCAACTTATACCAAAGAATTGCGATCGGCCATCGAGCGATTGAGTGAAAGATTGCCAGAACAAACTTGGATCGATCTCCAAAGAATTGCCGATGAACGGATAGTTTTTAGAAATGGGGTAGAAAACTATCTTAACCCGGAAATCTGGAATCAATTATTAGAAGCTTGTAGGACATCTCACCAAGTTCGGATGTGTTATTTCACAGCAAGTCGGAATGCTAAATCTGAACGAGTGCTAGACCCTTATTTGCTGCATATTTACCGAGGAACCAACCCTTATGTAATTGGATTTTGTCAAAAACGCCAAGCTATTAGGTGGTTTCGAGTCGATCGCATTCAAAGCTTAGAAATTCTTAATACTAAATTTATGCGCGATCGCACATTTAATGCTCAAGAACATCTGGATCGGATTTTTCAAGCTGAGGTAGGAGATGGTAAACCGGTGGAGGTAGTCATTTGGTTCGATCCGCCCACAGCACCCTATATCTGGGAGAGGCGATGGCATTCAACCCAGGAAATTGAACAACATCCCGATGGGGCGGTGACATTGAAGATGACAGTGGGGGGACTTAATGAGATCAAGCGGTGGGTGTTGGGGTATGGGAAAGGGGCGAGGGTGAAAAGTCCGCCGGAGTTGGTGCAGTTGGTGCGCGACGAGGTGGAAGGGATGAGTAACAATTATAATATTTCAGGAGTCATCTAGTTATGGTAGTCACTGAATGCGATCGCGAGCAACAACAAGATAATAGTTTGCCTTATGTAGAGTTGTGTTTTAGCGTCATCGGTCAAACTTTACCAGCAGATCATGGATACGCACTATATTCTGCGATCGCACACTGTCAAAAGGAACTTCACAATTTAGCAGGCGTGAGTATTCAAACCCTTCAGGGAATTCCTGATAAGCAGGGGGTGATTCATTTAAGCGATCGCTCTCAATTGAAAATCCGCCTACCGGGGGACAAAGTGCCGTTGGTGTATCCCTTAGCTGGCAAGCAATTAACCATTGGTAAGCACTCAATTCGGCTCGGAATTCCGCAAATTTTTGTATTGCAACCTGCACCGAGATTGCGATCGCGCATTGTGATTATTAAGGGATTTCAAGAACCTGATACTTTTTTGGTAGCAGCCAAACGGCAACTGGATGATTTACAAATTCAAGGTAATCTGACAATTCCGCTGAATGAAGAAGGAGAACTTAGTCGGAAGGCCATTAAAGTTAAAACGTTTTCAGTAGTGGGTTTTAGTTTGGAAGTAACGGAACTCAATGAGTATGATTCTATTAAATTGCAGGCTTTAGGATTGGGTGGCAAACATCGTATGGGTTGTGGAATTTTCAACGCTTTGCCCCGTGCCTGGAGATTTGATAATGTCTAATCTGCCTGAGCATTTATTGGCAAAAAGCAAGCCGCCTATTACTCTTAAAGAACACCTAGAAGATACGGCCAAATGTGCTTTACAAATCTTCCGGCTCGATGGCAGGTGGGGACAAAATTGGTGTAGATTCTTCAAGATTCAAGGCACTGAAGCACAAGAACAATTTTTGTTAAATTTGCGAGTAGCAGCCTTGTTACATGACATTGGTAAGGCAAATGAGGAATTTTACAAAGCTGTATCTGAGGGATGCACTCAAACTTTCAGACACGAACATATCAGCGCATTGGTATTGCATTTAAAGCAAGTCCGTTCTTGGTTACAAAAAAACTCATCTTTAGATGTAGAAGTAATTACAGCGGCGGTTTTGTCCCATCATTTGAAGGCTGCGGAAACAGGCGATCGACAATGGGCTGCCCCATCCAAAGGCACTCGCAACAAACCAGTTAAGCTTTACCTACTACATGATGAGATAAAAGTCACCTTACAAGAAATTGCGCGAATTGCTTCTCTGGATCATCCACCGGAAATCGCGATCGCTACCTTCTCCCAAGATACTATCTGGGGTAAAGCATGGGAAGATGGCATGAAAGCTGCTAAACAGTTGAAACGCAATCTAAACGATGAGCGAAGGAGCCTTCTTTTGGCTGTTAAAGCTGGGTTAATTGTTTCTGATGCGGCGGCTTCAGGATTGGTGCGAGAAGGGAAGGAAATTGAGGAATGGATTGAAGAAGTTGTACATAGTGAAGCGCTTGTTAGTGACCAGATAAATGAGAAAATAATTAATCAAAGAATTGAGCAAATAAGAAAAGCTAAGGGGGATTTTAAATGGGATGAATTTCAAGAGCTTATCGCCCAGAAAGGAACGCGGGTGTTACTATTAGCAGCTTGCGGATCTGGGAAAACTCTTGCTGCTTGGAAATGGGCAGAAGAACAGGTTAAACACCATAAAGTAGGAAAAGTAATTTTCCTTTATCCCACGCGGGGAACAGCAACGGAAGGCTTTAAAGATTACGTGAGTTGGGCACCAGAAGCCGATGCAGCACTGGTGACAGGAACAGCGCGTTATGAACTGGAAGCGATCGCAGAAAATCCACCCGACTCAATGAAAGAAAAAGACTTCACCACTGAAGAGCGTCTATTTTCATTAGGCTTTTGGTCGCGACGGTATTTTAGCGCAACGGTGGATCAATTTCTGGGTTTCATGGAACATAATTATGGTGGGATTTGCTTGTTACCTGCTTTAGCGGATAGCGTGCTAATTATTGATGAAATCCACAGTTTCGATCGCAAAATGTTTGATAGCTTAATTGCATTTATCAAACATTTCGATCTACCGGTTTTGTGTATGACAGCAACATTACCAACTTGTCGAAAAAATGAGTTAGTGGAAGCTGGATTAAAAGTATACCCAACTGCCAGCGATCGCGAAAACTTGAAAGACCTTGAAGAGAAAGAAAATCATCCCCGTTATCGACTTGAACCTGTAGATAACTTTACCAGTGCTTTGACCAAAGCTAAACAGGCTTATAACCAGGGTGAGCGAATTTTGTGGGTTGTGAATACAGTCGATCGCTGTCTGGCAATCTCACAAAAGCTAAAGGATAAACTGAAGGTAGAAGTTTTGACATATCATAGCCGGTTTCGATTAACCGATCGACAGAAAGTTCATACAGAAACGGTGGAGGCATTTGCGTTCCAAAAACATGGACAACGGAAACAAGCTATCGCTGTAACTACGCAAGTTTGTGAAATGTCTCTCGATCTTGATGCTGATGTTTTAATTACCGAATTTGCTCCCATTCCTTCCCTAGTTCAGCGCTTTGGACGGGCTAACCGTCATTTAGTTAGAGAAGCCAATTTTCGTGGTGCACTGCATATTTATGAGCCTCCGAAGGCTTTGCCATATAATCGTGAAGAATTAGAGGCTGCTAGAAAGTTTATTAACGATTTAGGTGATGGTGATATTAGTCAAAAAAGACTAGCTGATGCAATGGAAAGATACGCCAGGGAAGAACGCAATGCAGATACACTTCCCGCTTTCTTTACAAGTGGCTACTTTGCTAGAATGGGTAGCTTTAGAGATACGGATGACTATGCTGTTCCTTGTATTCTAGATCGCGATCTGGATGAGGTGGAAGCACTGTTCAAAGCCCGTAAACCCTATGACGGATACAAAATTAATGTACCTGAGAAATGGGCCACAGGCGATCGCCCAAGTTGGCTACCAAGGTATTTAAGGGTTGCTGAGTGGGAAGGACATTACGACGAGCGATCGGGATTTCAAACCAAACCATTAGAGGAGGTGGATCTTGGCTAAAAAAGGAGCTAAACAAGCCGTATTAGAAACAGATACACTGACGCTCGATTATACACTGGCTGAGTTGTCTTCTTCTCAGCATCGATCGGGTTTAGCAGGATTAGTTTTAATGGTACGATGGTTACATCGTTTTGAACACTGGAAACAAGATGGTTCTGCTATTTGCGAGATTGATGATAATTTGAGCGATTGCGGAGCAACTTTACGAATTAATCAGTTAGGTTTACAAGCACTACTCAATGAAGTTTATGCAGCAAGTTGGGAAGAACAAGAAAGAGCGCAAGTCCTCAAAAATTCTCGAACAAAAGAAGTAATTCCGTACTTGAGAGAAGAGGAAAAGAATGAGGTTGATAAAAAGGGGAATCCGATCAAGAAAAAGGTCTATATTTATCAGAGCGTTGTGCCAAAAGGGGCATTTATCGCTGATGCCGATCCTGAAGGCGATCGCGGTAGATGGATCAAACTTTGGCGGGATATGCTTTGGAGAACTTTACGAGGTGTTGCCACCACTCGCACACCCTACGAATCAAGAGCAAACGGCAACTATACCGAAGATGCCGACAAAATTTGGAAGGAACTGTTGCAACCTGCTGAGTTTACAGTTAATCTACCAAGTACCTACTATTTAGGAGCCCAGGCAAGCAACCCGGAAAATGTCCCATTCAAAGATCGAGCTAGATATCAATTCCTACTGCATTTTTGGGTATTTGCTGCTTCAATCTATGTGCCTGCTGTTATTGACAACGAAGGGAATCGCGAATTTGTGGGTTATGCGATCGCCATTCCCGATATTTCCCAACTAAAGACTTTCTGTGATGAGTTTCCTCAACTACTCCAAGGGCGAGGTAACGAAGTCACAGGTTATCGCCCACGAGAAGCAGTTGTTGATTTGGCAGTTGAGGGCGCATTGGATGTAATTCGTCGGTTGCGCGATCGTGTTTCGCGACTTGAAACGGGAATTGGCGACATAGTTTTAGGTGTCGATGTTATTCATGCCGACAAACAGGGAAATAACGTCAGAATTCTCGGTACAACACGACTCGATCCACCTGAACAAGAATGGATAGATAAGTATCGTGAAATTCGAGAAAGTCTATGGAGTGCAATTTTTCGCAGACAAAGATTGCTTAATCATGTCAGCAGAAAACCTTGGTATACAGGATTTGATTCGCTCCTGTGTACCATTCCCTACGAGCAAACGATGGAAAATGATTATTTCCGTCACGACTCACGCGAATCATTCAAATATGAGGTAGGAGATATGACTGAAGAAACATTGGAAATACCTGAAGAATCAGACTTGCCAGAATACAGCCGTCAAAAGCTAATTCTGCGACTCGTGCGGACCTATGTCACTCGCAAACTCAATACTAAGCATGGTCTTGAGTGGAAATCGGAGTGGACTACTTTACGAAAAACTAAGGAGGGCAGAGAAAAATTAGATAAACTTCGAGATTATCAAGAATTCAATGAAAAGAAAGCCAAAATCGCTAAATCTGCTTTTCTTGATATCCGAAGCCGTACCGAAACAAGTGAATTCATTAACTATTTTGCGTGTACCATTTGCTCGGTTCCTCAGTACATAAAAGAGGAACATTTCGTGCAACTCACCCAAGATTTATACGAAAAAACTGACGAGGTTCGGACTATAACTTTACTTGCTCTATCTGCCAACAGCTAACTGTCAATGTAACTTCAAGGAAAAACTGAATTTATGCCTAAAAAAAATTTATTTGCCACCGTTCTTACCTATGCGGCTCCAAGTTCTAACTATCGTGGCGAAAGCGAAGAAAACCGTACTGTTCTTCAGAAGATTGCCAAGGGAGCAAAAGAACATACAGTCATTAGTCCTGAATCCATGCGTAATGCTTTACGGGAAATGTTGATTGAGGCAGGATTACCCTCTAATCGTAAGCGTGTACATGACCAAGATCAGCTTGCAGTTGAATTTAAAGAATTTCCGAATGCCAGCAAGTTTGCTGATGATTTTCTATTTGGCTTCATGGTTGCTGATAATGATGCCATCAAGAAAAATAAAGGGATGCTTCCAAAAAGAGATAGCATTTTGCGAATGAATATGGCTGTGGCAGTG
The DNA here is from genome assembly GCF_041354475.1 of Microcoleus sp. Classification (NCBI taxonomy): domain Bacteria; kingdom Bacillati; phylum Cyanobacteriota; class Cyanophyceae; order Oscillatoriales; family Microcoleaceae; genus Microcoleus; species Microcoleus sp. The sequence goes on along the minus strand of NZ_JBGJZU010000115.1, from coordinate 1,778 downwards.
ACTCCTTATCGCTTTGATGCCACTTTCCATCAATCTCCCATGAATGCCGGCTCTAGCCCTTGGAAAAATTCCGCTAAGTCAGCACTTTTGCACCGGGAAATTTCCCACACTGCTTATCAATATCCTTTTGCTCTTGCTTACAATGACTGTAAAGAAAAGCCTGAATGGGTGAAGCCCTTACTAAAAGCAATTGGTGAGCTTTCTAATGTTGCTGGTGGACACGCACGCAGTTATTACGAAATGGCTCCTAAAAGCATTATTGCACGTCTAACTCCTTGCCTTGTCGCGGGTTTTAATACATACGGATTTGATGAAAATGGAAACTTTAACGAATTATCTCGGCTGCATTCTGAAGACCTACCTGCTGAGGAATTTTGGATTGGTGGCGAGATTATTCGTAATATGAAAGCAGAACAAAGAAAACACCTACAGGATGCTGGTGCAAAGCTGTACGAAAATCCCCAAAAGTTGATAATTGACCTTGCTAATGACTTTTTAGGTTAAAAAAACCCAATGAATTGTATGTGGCTGCGTGTTCGTGCGCCCTTTGCGGCCTATCGTGGTTTTCAGGCGGGAGTTTATCGCTCAACTATGCCTGTAATGCCCCCTTCTGCTGCATTAGGCTTAGTCTTAAATCTGGCGGGAATTGAAATGCGAACTGGGTTGGAGCGAGTAACAACTCAAATCCGTCAAGATATTCCACATTTAGAATTAGCAATTGGAGCAGTTGATGGTTCAGAAAGTGAGATTTCTACGCTTTATCAACAACTTCATAGTTATCCTGTTGGCTCTTCTGGTAAGGAACTTAAAGAAAAAACTCATGGAGCAAAATATTGGATAGTTCCTGTGCGGCGAGAGTTAATTGTTGGACTGGATATTATCATCGGTATTCGTGAATTTGAAGGACTATTTGAACGCATCCGTCAGGGATTGCGGGGCGAATTAAACGATCGCCGCTACGGTTTGCCCTTTGCTGGTGATAATAACTTCCTGTTCGATCGCATTGATGTTATGGATAGCCCACTGCTAACCCACTGGTATGAAAAAATGGAAGTTGACTCAGAACCACGCAAGCGATCGCAACGTTTAACCGTTGGTATCGATCGCCTTGATAACAGCAAAACAACCAGCCATCTATTTGCGCCAATTTCGGAACCCTCAATTTATCCACCCTTGAATGCTTGGATTTGGACACCAAAGAAACCAGATTAATCGGAGGCTTTTACGAGCGATCGGATTGCCTATGCAATTCCGTGACACCTTACCTACTATCAAATTTCCCAAAACTTCCAGGTAAGCGGAAGCTTTTTTGCCGGGGTAAATAGCTAGAGTAATTTCAGCCTGAACAAGCATCAGGTGAAAAAAAATTACTCTAGCCAGATTTCACTATGCAAGCACTTGAAATTGACTCTTTTTTACCCCCAAAACAAAGCACCATTCGTGTTTGTGCCCTCCATGCTTTTGCCTACTGTCCCCGCCTTTTCTACCTCGAAGAAGTAGAAGAACTCCACACCCAAGATGCGGCAGTATTCGCTGGCCGCCGACTGCACGCAGAACTGGAAAAACAGGAGGATGAAGAGTGGGAAGAATTGTACCTCGAAAGTGAAGAATTGGGGTTGCGCGGCCGCCTAGATGCCCTTCGCACCCGCGATGGGGTTGGGAACTGTCAGATAAAATCTACCCATATATAGACAAACTTACCGGAATGTACACATAATAGAGTGTATACAGTTAGGTATCCTCTATTATGGAATCCAATGAAGTGACTATTTCAATCG
>NZ_JBGJZU010000114.1:0-15842 GCF_041354475.1 Microcoleus sp. | reverse complement strand
GGATGGCTAATCCTGAATTCACGCCTGTAGAGTAGAAGGAGCCGACTCCCTACGTAGAAGCAGGAAGTAAGTTTTAAGTGTCCGAGATGTCATTCTTGTCCGCTTTATGTCAATCTTATGTAGCAGAATACGGTGAACTTCCGAAAGTGGAATGTTATGCAGGACAACTCAACCAAGTGTTCATGAATTTGCTGGCTAATGCCATTGATGCCCTAGAGGAATCAAATCAAGAACTGCAACGGAGCCTTGAAGATATGGAAGCGCATCCGAACCGAATTGCGATTAAAACTGAGTTATCGAGCGATCGCAAATTTGCTGTAATTGGGATTAAAGATAATGGTATTGGTATGACAGAGGAAGTAAGGCAGAAAGTATTTGACCATCTGTTTACAACCAAGGGTGTGGGTAAAGGAACGGGGCTGGGATTGGCGATTGTTCATCAAATTGTGGTTGATAAACACGCTGGAACTATCGAAGTAAAATCTAGGCCTGGAGAGGGAGCAGAGTTTGCGATCGCTATTCCGATTGAGATCGCGTCTCAATAACTAATGTTACTATCCGTGACTTAAGATATCTAAAAACTCTTGGACAATGCGATCGGCATCTTCGCAGCATCTTTCTGCGTCACAATAGTGGATGATGGTGATACCGTGAGATGCAAACAGGCGATCGCGCGTTTCATCTTTTTCTGTATCTGGATGCCATATTTCCAGAATACCCCATTTGCCTTGGTGGAAGATGAGAAAGTCTGGTTCTTGGTTTTGTCGGCCTGCGGGTGTGGTGATGCGGGCTTTCGAGTTGGGGAAAAAGAGGGTGTTTGTGCGATCGAGCGCTTCGGCTATTTTTACTTGTTCTTCGCAGTGAAAGCGCAAATCATTCCAGTGATAAATCCGTTCTTTTATGCTTGACAAAATTCCCTGGTTATGCACGTTTTCAGGCTTAATAATTTCATCTGATACTGTATGATAATCAGATAGAATTGCACCGTGTAAATCTGCTGACGAATCAGATTCACTTAAGTTTGCGAATGATAATCTGGCACCACTTAAATTAGCACCGCTGAGATTAACTCCAATAACTTGAGTTCGATGTAATGTCACTTGATGTCGTCGCAAGTATCGCTTAAAAACAGAGCGTAAATTATTTTTTTTTACTTTTTCATCAAAAGCCTCTGAGAGTTGTTTCCAGAGTTTAGCCGCCAGCGCTTTGATGTATTCATCATTATATTGAGAGAGTTGAGAAATTTCCTCATAGGAACATCGGCCTTCCCAGCATTGTCTGAAGATGAGCTCTTGCACGTCGTTTAAGCCTTCGCCATCGAGGACTGTTTCTGCGATCGCGATTGCTTCATCAACGGTCATGGCTTAAGTTTCCTTAAAGTATATATTTGGTGAAGTTTTGAAAATAATACCATTTTTTTTATGATGCTGCATAGAATCCGATCCCCCCTAGCCCCTAGAACCCACCCCCAGCCCCTCCGAGGAGGGGAGCAAGAGGGGGGGACAATATTCTTCTCAAAGTCCCCCTTCTTAAGGGGGATTTAGGGGGATCGAGATATGTGCAACGACCCATTAAATTAATATAAGAGGCGATATTTTAGCAATTAAGGCTGATGTTCATTCAACCAATTGGTTAAATCTGAGGCTTCGGAAAAGTCCAGCAACGCCTCTCCTAAATCCTCTAATTCTTCTACGGATAAAGTCTGAATTTGCTCGCGGGTTTCAGGTGCGATCGGACCAATCCGTCGAGTCAACACGCGAGTGACTAATAACAGCGCCTCATTTTTCCTTCCTTCTTCGAGACCTAGTTGTCTTCCTTCAAGGAGGCCGTCAGAGCGAATTTCTTGGTAAATGACTGACTCGCGCATAGTTTCGTTCCTAAATAGTTGTCCGGTCGAGTCTTTTTCAGATTTCAAGCCTGCGATCGCTTTGGTGCATAACTTTTGAAGATCGCAGGCTATATCTTAACAATTAAGGCTGGCGATCGTTCAACCAATTCACTAAATCCGATCCTTCGGAAAAATCCAGCAGCGCCTCTCCTAAATCCTCTAATTCTTCTAAGGATAAGGCCTGAATTTGCTCGCGGGTTTCAGGGGCGATCGGACCTATCCGTCGAATCAACTGGCGAGTGACTAACGACAGCGCCTCATTTTTCCGGCCTTCTTTGACACCTTCTTCGAGGCCTAGTTGAAGACCTAGTTGTCTTCCTTCAAGGAGGCCATCTTCGCGAATTTCTTGGTAAATCACAGAACCGCGCATAGTTTCCTTCCTAAATAATTGTCTGATTAAGTCTTTTTCAAATCTCAAACCTGCGAGCACTTGGGTACAAGCGAGTAAATCTGCTTGTTGGGTAGGTTCTTGTATTGTAGCAATCTGAGTAGCAATTTGCTCTAACAAATTTCGCGGCGAGTTAGTTTGAGATAGTGTCGCCAGCGGGAGTAAGCCGGGGACAGATAGCAGTAAAGCGGGGTCTTGTTCCCACAGGCGGATAACTCGATAGCTGTGTCGGGTGTTCGCGTCTGTGTACTCGGATACAAAAACTTGTTCTGAGGCTGTTTGCTGCAAAAAGATTACTACTTGATTGATGGAACAGGAGTATTGCCGTTTGAGCCTGACGTAGTAGTCTAGCATCCTGAAGGCGATCGGCGGGTCGGAGTAGGGCCGGGTTTCAAATTCCAGATGGAGGATTTGGCGATCGGTTTGCTAGTCTCTGTTTTCTCAACTATGTATAAAAAATCACTAATGATTTTTTGATAATTTTGTAAAAACAGATTGTGACAGTGCCGGGTGCGGAAAGTTGGTTCTGTCACTTGTCAAACGGAATCTCGTATGGTATAGTTTCTAGAGAATCAGCAAAAAAACATAATTTTACAAAATGCAAGGCTTACATATAAAAGCTTAGAGTCTGGTATCACCAGTGTAAAACTTTACCCTTGGGTTAATTGTCACAACTGAGTATTGATACCATGTAGCCTTTTGATATCTCATATGAGGTACGACTCACCTCCCTCGCCTCCATAGCCACCGTTACCTGCGTGGCCTGCGTGGTCTGGGTGGGCATACATTACTACGCTTGAGAACCGCTATAACCCACATTCCCAACGTCAAGTAGTATGCCAAGTAATACGAAAAATCTGAGTTATTTGACGTTTTATTTGCGTATAAATACTCATTTTATTCTGTTTGGGTGTTTGCTAAGCTACTAAACGGGTGTAATAATTACATATTACAGTTTGAAGTGCGAAATGTGGGCCATAAGCGATCGGACACAATTAATTACATACAGGTGCTTTACCCAGTAAAGCTTGAATCCAAATATTTGTGTTTTTAATTGTGTACCACTACTTAAAAAGCGACTCAGTAAAAAATGTTTTATGTGAAAATACACAACAAAGCAACAAAAACGGTGATATTTAATACCCGTCTACTCAATGTGCTTGGACTGATACTAGCTGGTCTAAATGTTGTGAGTGTTTTCGCTCCCATACCCAAAGCCATCGCGCAGTTTGGGAGCGAAAACAACACCGGCAGTAATGTCTATCAAAAAGTGCTCCCAGCGTTTGTCACCATTAGCATAGGCAACAACTCAGGATCTGGAAGCATTGTCAGCCCCCAAGGGTTTGTCCTAACAAATGAACACGTTGTCAGAGGATCCAGAGGGGGAGAAGTCACCGTCAGAACCAGAAACGGCAAAACCTACAGAGGTCAAGTTATAGCACTAGATCGACGAAATGATTTAGCACTTATACAACTCCCAACTCAAGAATCTTTACCAACTGTGCGCTTTGCTAGCCCAGAAAAAGTCAAAGTGGGTCAACAAGTGTTTGCTATTGGCAGTCCCTTTGGTCTGACCGGCACCTTGACCACCGGCATACTCAGCCGCATTGCCCCTAACGGCGATTTACAAACCGATGCGGCCCTCAATCCAGGCAATTCAGGTGGCCCACTCCTAAATACAGAGGGTGAATTAATAGGTGTCAATAAAGCCATTTTGAGTCCAGGTAGACGGGGTAATACCGGCATTGGGTTTGCGACGAATGTCCGAGTTGCTCGCAATTTTATTGAGCAAAATCGAGGTCGAGTAAATTCAAATGGGGCTGGAGTTGCGATAGGAACGCGACCTGTGTTGGGAGTATTAATTAACCCTAAAACTTTGGTCATTGAATCCGTAAATGCCGATTCAGTGGCGGAAAGAAGTGGACTGAAAGTCGGCGATAGCCTTGTCGAATTCAATGGAAATCGTATACAACAAGTTGCTGAGTTATACGATTTTATGGATACCAGCCCAAAGGCTGCCTTAGTTAAAGTTAAACGAAACGGAAAACTCATAGAAGTTCGCCTACAGTTTTAACATATTTAGTGACAGGTGGTTTGGATATTAAATCCCAGGGATTTGGCCTGTAATTAATCACAAGATAGCCGCCGAAAAATCAATACTTACATTCCCATAATTAAAGTCATTTAAAATATCTAACAAATTAAAGATGTTAAAACTAAAACAGAAATCTTTAGAAACATTGTATCCCCTAAAAACTACAAGCATCGCGTTATTTTTACCATTATTTTTGGCGACTACCACAAGCTCCACACAAACAGGTAATCTGCCAGGATTTCCACAAATAGAAATTAGAGGAGGTGACATCAACCCACAAAAAATCGCCCAAAATAGCTTAGGACAAATATTCGCCAGAGTCGAAGACAATCTTGTCAAAATTATTAGAAAAGGAGACGGAGATACCCCCGTTGCCTTTGATACGGGAACCAATTTTCCCATGAAAATTGGTCAAATGCCTGATGACAGGCAACTGGCAAAAACAGGTTATGAGATTGTTGGATATCTGGATGCGTCAAGACAACGCAGATATTTCACACCCAACGGAATCAAAGTAACTGGCGATCTGGCTCGTGCAAGGGCAAATTCTGGCTTCCCATCCGAGGGTACCCCTGTCGTTAACATCATTGTGCGGGAAAAGCGAACAAGAGTTTTTTCTACTTGGCAAAATGTCAATGCTTTTGCAGTACGGCGGGATGCAATAAACGCTGTATATAATGGCAATCTGCGAAGATTCAAACCCTAAATTTGCATATTCAGCACAACCCAGTTCCAATAATTAACTAGAGCGTTTTCATCTTTCATCTATCACACACAAGGGAGTTTAGTTCGTGAATAAATTTAAGTTATGGCAGCGCATAGGAGTTATATTCCTTGCCCTATTCACTGTTGGCGTATCAGTTTTTTTCGCCCAGCCCTCCGATGCAACAAGTGCCCGCAATCAAGAGATGTTGAGTTTGGCTATAATTGATGGTGTGAAAACGCCCCAAGAACTCGGACTCGCTTATTTATCAGAACAACCAGAACTGATTGCTGATGCCGGTTTAATAAATGCTATCAGGCGTGTGCCATCAGAGTTGGCACAGACATTTGGTAATGGCCAGGAAAACACACCCCTAGGGATTCCTCTTGGTACTAATTCTCCTATTTCTATGGGGAGAATGTCAGATGGAGGGCAATTACGAGATAGCAACTATGATGCAATTGGATATATCGGTGCAGATGGGCAACCAAAAAATATTACACCTGTAGAGATCAGCGACATGGCAAATACGGAGGCAAACAATGGTGGAAACTTAGCAACGACAACAGAAGCGCAAGAAGTTTTGGTTGCTGACGCTAGCGGTATGTTGGCACAAAGTCGACAAATTCCTACCTTTGACTTGATTGTGCGAAATCGGCGTACGAGCAGTTCCTATCTTGTTCAAAGAGTTAACGCGAATGCTCTTTGCCGAGATGCTATTAATGCTGTCTTTAACCGAGCCTATCGCTCAGTCGCTCCTGTAGCACGACCCAGGAGAAATCTGCCTCTTTTCTAGCGTAATTTTTTCTCACACTTTTCTAGGTTTAGTTGAAAACCTATAGATTTTTAAAGACTCCCATTCTCAGGAGGATAGGAGTCTTTTTTAAAGTTAGACTCATTTTCATCGGCACTACCGTTATGTCTAAACAAAAAACAATTTTCAGCTTAGAAATGTTGGCAATAATTTCTCTAATCTGTGTGAGTTGTTCTCCACAAGAAGCAGCCGTAAATCTACCTGCAACTTCTGTTCCTCCCACAGTTGCCGCCACACCTCAAGGGCAATACCAGTTACCAGCATCTCAACCACAAAACCCCACAACCCCTCAACCAATTAATCCCACAGATTTACAAAAAATTCTGCAAGAAGCAAAGGCAAATTTATTGCAGTTGTCGGCAGATGAAGCTTTGAAATTTCCCCTGGGAGTCAATAATCCTCTCAAACGAGATAATGCTTCAGCCGGGAATTCAAAAAGCAGTAAGCTTGAAGCAATTGGCTTTGTAGATGCAGTCAGAAGTCCCAAACCTTTAAAGCGGGATGATTTGATGCAGTTATTGATGGTAAATATAAATTATAGAACCTCACTAATTATCAATAATTCACTGATTTTGGTAACTAATCGCTCGGCTGATTTGGCTCAAAATGGGGGGGAAGTCCCGGTGATTGATTTGATTGTGAAGAATACAGAAGACGGCAAATTTTATTTGATTCCTAGAGTGACAGTGAATCATTTAGTAATAGATGCTGTGAATGCAGCATTTAACAAAACTATCTCCGCGAATGATCTAGATGTGAGTACCTTAGATTCTTCGCGTCTCATAGAAGGAAACCAAATCAGAATTTAGAGTTTTTAAGCCATGCTTAAATTTAAATAATTGTCAAAACAGCAGCAGTTTTATCAATAGCTATTTTGGGCTATTCTTGTTCTGCATCTTTGACAGAAACTCCTCCAAGTCCCAGACAACCCGAAATCATTGTCGATGATAATGAATTATCTAGTATATTCCGATCTATGACAGAAGAGTTGGCAAAGACATTTGGTAATGGCCAGGAAAACACACCCCTAGGGATTCCTCTTGGTACTAATGCAGGGCAATTACGAGATAGCGAATATGAGGCAATTGGATATATTTCTTCAGATGGGCAAGCCAAAAATATTACACCTGTAGAACTCAGCCACATGGCAATTTTTTGGGCGCCATCTAACCGTGGGCACTTAGCTGAGAGTCAAGGTCAACGAATACCTACCCTCGACTTGATTGTGCGAAATCGGTGCACCAATAATATGTATATTATTCAAAGAGTTAGCGCGAAGGTTTTTTGGCGAGATGCTGTTAATGCTGTCCTCAACCGAACCCTGCAAAGAGTCGATTCTGTAAAACGACCCAAGTGACAGTGGCCTCTTTTCTAGGGAGAAATACTTGATGATTTCACAACCAATAGCCGTTTGGCTAAAAAGACTTTTTTGCACCGGGCTGATGTTATTTGTTCTTACCATTTCCTCCGATCCAGTTTTTGCCGAAAATTTAGGTAAGATGCCCTCAATTCATAATTCTAAGATTAATACTTTTTCCTCAGTTTCATTCATACAAGTAGGAGAAGAGATAACTTTAGAAGAACTGGGTTTAGAGTCTTGGAGGGAGGTGACAGCTAAAAATATTCTCAACGAAAAAGAGCTAAGATATCTCAGTATTCGCCTACGAAATCTGGCACGATATCTCAGTGGAAGCTGGGGAATGTCGGTAACGATTCCTGGTACTAATAATGAACAATTCCTTCAACTGACAGATTTTCGAGAACCTGGTGGCAGTTGGAAACGCCTCACAGCAGGCCATACTTTGTCATTAGTCATGCAGGAATGGAAAACGATGAGAACTGACGGAAAACAGCCTTTAATTGACTTGCTGGTAAAAGATGACGCTTCCGACACTTACCGTCCTATTGTTGGGGTTCCGTTGGCTTCCTATTGTTACCAACTTTTTCATGAATTAACTGATAATAATTAAACAGGGAATTAGATTTTATGAAAATCAGAGACAGAATTTTGCCAGTCATTCATGCAATCGTTGTTGCAGCATTATTGCTGCTTCTAAGTAGCACCAGTTTAGCTTACGCCCTAAACTTAGAGGTTACAACCAAATTTGAGTATAAATCAGCAGATTACCTAAACAAAAAATTAACTAATTTAGTCAAAAATGCAGCCCCTAGCAATCAAGGTTTAGAATATTTTATCTTGCCTGATTCAACAGATTTAGAAAAGATTCCGGCCGATCCTAAAAATCCTCTAACCCATGAAAAAGTGCAGTTAGGGAAGCTTTTATTTCATGAAACAGCTTTAAGTATTCATCCGATTGATAAAAGAAATTGGAAACAATCAAGTTGTGCGACTTGTCATATTGCTCAAGCCGGTTTTCGTTCCAATTTAGCGCAAGGTGTGGGAGTTGGGGGTGAAGGATGGAATAAGTCTCGAAAAATCAACCGCGAAATTCCGATCACAGCAGTGGATAAGCAGAGTATTTTAACGCCTTCTGTTTTGAATAGTGCCTATCAAGAAATCAAGATGTGGGATGGTAGATTAGGGGTTGCAGGTGTGAATGAAAAAGAGGGATTAATTGCAAAAGCATATGTCAATCGCTTTAAAATTGATGGTTTAGAAGCTCAAGCAATTGATGGGTTGACTTTCCACAGGATGGGAACGGCAGCAATTGCTATTTTACCAGAATATCAAGAGTTATTTGCGAAAGCTTTTCCCGACAGACCTTATGTGGGGGCTGAAGTTGAAGATATCAACAGAAGTGGTATGGCAATCGCAGCTTATGAGCGTAGTTTATTGGCAAATCAAGCACCATTTCAAAAGTGGTTAAAAGGCGATAAAAATTCAATGACGGAAAGAGAATTAAAAGGTGCTATTGTTTTTTTTGGTTCGTCTTGTGTGAAATGTCATACTGGTAAAAATTTAGCCAAATCAGATTTTTATGCGGTGGGTTTTGCGGATCATCCTAAAGATTATGGCGGACTAAATTTAGGGAGAGGGGGGGTGACAAAACGAGCAAGTGATGATTTTAAGTTTAAGGTTCCTCAGTTATATAATTTAGGGGATAGTTCGCCTTATGGACATGGTGCTTCTTTCCAATCTTTGCGCGAAGTTGTGGAGTATTTTAATCTGGGAGAACCACAAAAGCTAGAAGCTTTATATGCAGGAAATATAAGTCCTTTATTTCTGCCTTTAAGGTTGAAAAAACAGCAAGTTGATGACTTAACTGCTTTTTTGGAAACAGGTTTGCGCGATCCTAATTTAACACGTTATCTTCCAGCGCGTATTCCCAGCGGACAATGTTTTCCCAATAATGACGCTATCTCTAGAAAGCAGCTAAATTGTGATTAACAGTTTCGTTAATTATCTTTTAACCTACAACACAAACAACGATTTGTCAACAGTTATCGCGTTTCTCGATTTGATGAGATACATATAGATCCCTTTTGCAACAATGCTTTTAGCCGATATCGCTGTACCACGCTAAACTGAGAAACGCTATAAATATTTCCCCAAAACTGTCACTGGCTGCACTCCCACGCTTCCAAGCACAAAGCACATCGACTGACACCCCGTCTCGCATCATAATTTTAAACAATTCATCGCCATCTTTAAGTAAAGTTGCATCTAATTCAATAACTTGATCTTCTTCCTTCAATACACTCAACAAATCCGAACTAGATAAAGGCAATACTTCCTCATCATTGCCTTGCCTATTAATCTGATCGCGCCTCTTTTCCCCCTCTAAAAATAAAAGCGCGATCGCGCCTCTTTTCCCCCTGGAAAAATAAAAACCCGATCGCGCCTTTCACCTCCATCACAGAGACAGAGTTTTACAATTGATAAATCCTCTTCCTCCAATGCAAATCCCTTCCACTCCATCATACTTTCAAAGATTCTCGCACCTCCTCACTACAAGGCACTCCATAAGCAGTATGAGGTCTAACATCAGGCGGTTGAAGCCCCAAAACAATTGATTTAGCCGGAACTCCCGCTGCAACTAACTCCTCAGCAATCAGGCGATCGGTATTATTTGCTTGAATCCACACCTGAGAGTCAATAATATCAATATGAATCACGCAATGGTGAATGCGTTGCTCGTTAAACCAACCTATATTTATTAACATATAGCGGTCATTTTCCAAATCAAAAATTGTGGCGTTTTGCGTCCCGCTGTCAAAAACGGGAATCTCAGCGTATTCAGTCAGGAGCTGCTTCACAAGTTGGCGATAATTATTTAAGCTATCCATTGTACTATTTCCTCTATTTTTGGGTTGAAAACAACAAGATTTAGGCGGTTATTATCTAGCAATATCTGACCAAATTTTTGTCCTTCAAAAAGCTCGGTAAAAGCATTTAGTGGAATTGCAAGATACAGTTGTCTTTCTGATTCCGTCCGTTGTAAAATATCATGGTAAAGAGTGTATTGACCCAACGCTTGCTCTAAATCTGCAACTCTCGATTCTCTGATAAAACTTTTAACTTCAACGGCTATCTTGCGATCGCTGTTCTCAGCAGCTAATAGCTGTTCGGCACCAAGATCGATCGATAGGTTTCTCTTCGCCCAAGCTAATGGATACGGATCGTGGGTAATTGTCCAGCCAGCCTTAATCAGACCCTGTTTGACCACTTGATGATAAATGTCTCTTGCTGGCACGATTGCTCTCTTTTGCGATGAGGTTGAGACTATTATAATGTATTTCATCCATCCCGATCGCCAAAATCATCCCCAATGCGATCGCTCACGCTTGGGAAGTCGGGAGTCTGCAAGCATTAGAAGAAGTTGAAAGTGCGATCATTTTTTTTCCTCCACCACACAAACAGAATTTTACAATAGCATTCAACAAGCAATTTGAAGCATACTAGGTTCAGGGATAGATTCACCTTCTGCTTGCCAAGCTTCCAAATACATTTCAATCACTTCTTCGCCGTTATGAATTGCTTCTGAGCGAGTTTGACCGTGAGTGCAAGGCATCACCACGCGATCGCCAAACTCTGGAATCGTGACTAGGAAAAGTCCATCTTCATGACTACCATTGAACAATCATACTATATCGACTCATAAATCCTCGCCCCTTTTTAACACCATAGAAAAAAAGATTTGTCAACAGTTACATATTTCCCCAAAACTGTCAATGGCATCACATCCCCACTTCCAAGTACATCAACAGACACCCCATCTCTAATCAGAATTTTAAACACTTCATCCCCATTTTGAACTAAGCTTGCATCTAACTCAATAACTTGACCCTCTTCCTTCAAGACACTTAATAAATCCGCACTAGATAAACGCAATACTTCCTCATTATTACCTTTCTTAGTCAATTGATCGCCACATCTTCCAGTAGCATCAATATCAGCAATGATCCATTGATTAGGCAACTCACAATTTTGGGCTAAATATTCAATAATTTGGGCAACTCTGGGTTCCAGTTTTTCCTGTTCCTCATAGCAGAGTGTAATTGCCCACTTTTGGCTAACATTTTGTTTGAGAGCAGAAGTTTGAGATTTCATAATAGTTCCGGTATTTTATTTCTAGTAGGAGTACCACCTGTAAGATTTGGTATCCATTGATGTTGATGAGGTGGTGGCAGATGATCCGGTCGAGGATTACCATTAGGATAGGTAGGACTGGTAAAATCTATGTCTCTCACAGGTTGCCCAGACTGATCGAATTCTCGCATCTGATAAATCCTCTGATTATAAGTATCCCATCTTAATTGAGAATGAGGTCCTATAGCATTCGGATCGGGTTTTGCTTCCCCAAGTCTAGGCGGTTGTTGACTTTTAAGTACAATCGTACCATCTGCATAGCGTGAGTGGACTAACAATCTAGTTTCAGGTTTTTGGGAAATTCAACCTAATTATTTTATCACTTATTTTAAAAGGCGGTAGAACAAGTGCGATCAATTGCACAACAGCAGCCTGTGGACTGATATGAGCCGATGCGATCGCCAAACTCTGGAATAGTAACTAAGAAAAGTCCATCTTCATGACTACCATTGAACAATCATAAGGAGCTGTTTAACAAGTTTGCGATAATTATTTAAGCTATCCATTGTACTATTTCCTCTGTTTTTGGGTTGAAAACAACAAGATCGAGGTTGAGACTATTATAATGTATTTCATCCATCCCGATCGCCCTCACCTCAGCAAACCTAGCACTTCTGGGGTTAAAATTAATAAACTGGACAAACATCTAACAGGAGTGCCCATGACAGCTCTCATCCCCATTGTCAAACCCATCAGCCAGATGAAGCTAACTCCCGGTAGTACAGTAACTATCCCAGACGTCAACTGGCAAGAATTTGAGACAATTTTGCAGGAATTGGGGGAAAATCGAAAATCGAGAGTTGCCTACAGCAATAGTATTTTAGAAATTATGCTTCCCTTACCCGAACATGAAATTCCCAGAGACCTCATCTCTGATATTGTCAAAACATTGCTCAAGGTGACAGGCATTCGATATCAACCTTTTGGTTCCACCACATTCAAACGGGAAGGTACAGCAGGGGTAGAACCGGATGCTTGCTTTTATATTCAAAATTATCAACAAATGATCGGCCGCCGCCGACTTCAACCGGAAGATCCTCCTCCCGATTTAGCAATTGAGACTGATGTCACTTCTAAAACAACTCTCGATGCTTACGAAGCAATTGGAGTTCCTGAAATTTGGGTTTATGACAGTGGCAGGTTGAAAATATATCTGCTCAAAAACGGCAAGTATTTAGAATCCCAAACCAGTCCTAATTTTCCCGAAATCCCGATCGCCCAAATCATCCCAAATGCGATCGATCGCGCTTGGGAAGTGGGAAGTCTGCAAGCATTAGAAGAAGTAGAAAGTGCGATCCATCGATCGAAATAGCAATAGAAAGGTGATAACTTTCAACGCTTTCTCCTTTATACTGAGATACGACCCTAACGATTCAGGAGTCACCATATTATGTTAAAGACACTTTGGGCGATCGTTCGCCAAGGCAAATATGAACAATGTTGAAGAAGAACTGACATTAAAAGTCCGATCGCGCCCAACAACAACAGTATCGATTGAAATCCCAACAGATACCTTAGAATCCCTAAACAAAGTAGCACTGCATCGAGATATGCCTTTGTCAGTTGTGCTCAAATTTTACATTGGGCAAGGTTTGCGGCAAGATTTAACAAAATTGTTTAGCGATCGCCTCCTGGAAGCAACAGCCCAAGTTTTAGCACGACATCTAGATTCAGAAGAAGAAGTCTCAACCATTATTCGAGAAATTCAATCTGAAACAGCGCGGTAGTGCGGCAGAAAAAGTGCGATCGCCCCACCACACCAAACAAAATAGTCCCTAACCCACGTCGAGGCTAGAAACCGGGTTTTTTACCGAATTTGTCGGTAACAACGAAGTATTTTCGTAGAAACCCGGTTTCTTCCCGTAACTCCCACCAAATCAAAATCTGGCAATATGCTAAAAATCTTTAAAATTTGTTAAGATTAACTCGACCTCAGCGCCGGCATCCCATCCGCCGCTAAACCCCTTCCCCAGCCCCACAACAATGCTGCGACTCGAACACATCAGTAAAATTTATCCCACAGGCGTCGTACTCAAAGATGTCACCTGGGAAGTCAAACCAGGCGATCGCATCGGCTTAGTAGGCGTCAACGGTGCCGGCAAATCCACCCAACTCAAAATCATCGCCGGTGAAATGGAACCCACATCAGGCGAAGTCATTCGCCCCGCCAGCCTCCACATCGCCTACCTCTCTCAAGAATTTGAAGTAGATCCGACACGCACCGTCAAAGAAGAATTTTGGCGCGCCTTCAGCGAAGCCAACGAAATACACGAGTCCCTAATGCAAGTCCATCGAGACTTGGAAAACTCCACTCCTGAAAATCTCGACGAACTGATCCACAAAATGGATCGCTTGCAAAGAAAATTTGAAGGCTTAAACGGCTACGGTTTAGAAGCCCAAATCGAGAAAATTCTACCAGAAATCGGATTTGAACCCGAAGATGGCGATCGGCTAGTCAGCGCCTTCAGTGGTGGCTGGCAAATGCGGATGAGTTTAGGCAAAATTCTCCTCCAAAAACCCGATATCCTCCTACTAGACGAACCTACCAACCACCTCGACTTAGAAACCATCGAATGGCTGGAAGTATACCTCAAAGGGTTAACAACCCCCATGGTAATCGTATCCCATGACCGAGAATTTCTCGATCGCCTCTGCACCCAAATAGTCGAAACCGAACGCGGAGTTTCCAGCACCTACCTCGGCAACTACTCCTCCTATTTACTCCAAAAAGCCGAAGCCAGAGAAGCCCAACTCAGCGCCTACGAAAGCCAACAAAAAGAGCTAGAAAAACAGCAAGCATTCGTAGAAAAATTCCGCGCTAGCGCCACTCGCAGTACCCAAGCGAAAAGCCGCGAAAAGCAACTAGATAAAATCGAACGCATCGAAGCCCCCACCGGTGGCTTAAAAACCTTGCATTTCCGCTTTCCCCCCGCACCCCGCAGCGGCCGCGAAGTAGTAATAATTGAAGACTTGGTGCATAGCTACGGCGACAAAATCCTATTTTTGGGCGCAGACTTATTAGTTGAAAGAGGCGATCGCATCGCCTTTCTCGGCCCCAACGGCGCAGGCAAATCCACCCTGTTAAAAATGATTATGGGTTCAGAAACTCCGACAGAAGGCACTGTTAAATTCGGAGGCCATAACGTCATCCCCGGTTACTTTGAACAGAATCAAGCCGAAGCTTTAGATTTAAATAAAAGCGTGATGGCAACCATTCATGACGAAGTACCAGACTGGAAAAACGAAGAAGTTCGG
Source organism: Microcoleus sp. (assembly GCF_041354475.1). Lineage (NCBI taxonomy): Bacteria > Bacillati > Cyanobacteriota > Cyanophyceae > Oscillatoriales > Microcoleaceae > Microcoleus > Microcoleus sp. The sequence continues at coordinate 1,148 of NZ_JBGJZU010000114.1, read as the reverse complement.
ACTTTGTTGGGTCGTTTTCTGTTCACCGGCGAAACAGTATACAAACAAGTTGGCGCTTTAAGTGGAGGAGAAAAAGCCCGTCTAGCTTTAGCCAAGATGCTGTTGACTCCCGTGAATTTGCTGATTTTGGACGAACCCACAAATCACCTCGACATTCCGGCGAAAGAGATGATGGAAGAAGCCATCAAGAATTATGACGGGACTGTAATGATCGTTTCGCACGATCGCTATTTCATCTCCCAAGTCGCCAACAAAATAGTCGAAATTAGGGATGGGGAGTTTCGTCCTTATCTCGGAGATTACCACTACTATCTCGATAAAATTGCTGAAGAAAAAGAGCTAGCAAAAATAGCAAAACTGGAAGCTGAAAAAGCTGCTAAAAAAGCCGAAAAAGAAGCCAAGAAAAAAGCAACTGCTAAGCAGAAATAAAGTCGCCACCGTCGCAGATAAACATCACATCCCAGTTTATCTGCGTTCAGTGGCGGTGAACAAAATCTAATTCAAGATGCGATTAATCATTTGATTCGCTTGGGACTGGTAACTTCCACCAAACAAATTAAAATGATTCAAAATGTGATATAGATTATAAAGAATTTTGCGCTTTTCATAGCCTGAATTCAAAGGAAAAACGTGATTATATCCCCGGTAAAATGCAGCCGAAAATCCACCAAATAACTCGGTCATCGCCAGATCTACTTCTCTATCTCCCAAATACGTCGCCGGGTCAAAAATCACCGGTTCTCCCGCAGATGTCACCCCTGCATTCCCCCCCCACAAATCCCCGTGAACCAGCGATGGTTGCGGTTCGTAACCTGCTAATAACTCAGGAATTACCTCTAATAAACGTTCCCCTTGGGGAAAATGACCGCCCCGACGTTTAGCCAATTTTAACTGATAACCAATCCGATGTTCTGCCCAAAATTCTGCCCAATTTGCAGTCCAGTTATTAATTTGCACAGTTGAGCCGATCGTATTATTAAGAGTCCAACCAAAACATCCCCTCAACAAGCCAGAATCAACCTCATCTCCCCCCCTTAACAAGCCAGAATCAACCTCATCTCCCCCCCTTAACAAGCCAGAATCAACCTCATCTCCCCCCCTTAACAAGCCAGAATCAACCTCTTCTCCCCCCCTTAACAAGCCAGAAT
>NZ_JBGJZU010000113.1:0-17011 GCF_041354475.1 Microcoleus sp. | reverse complement strand
CCCCCAACCCCCCCTTACCAAGGGGGGGCTAATTCCATGAATACCCCCCCAACCCCCCCTTACCAAGGGGGGGCTAATTCCAATTCTTGTCCCCCCCCTTACCAAGGGGGGGCTAGGGGGGGTGAATTTACCGGGAGTGAATGGGGATGTTCGGCACCCGAAGCATTTACCAAACGCCTCACCCAAATGCAAATAGTTCTGCAAAACCAAGACAACCGCGAACACGACATTTTAGACTCCGACGATTATTATCAATTCCAAGGTGGAATGACGGCGGCAATTCGCAATTTGCAAGGCAAAAATCCTGAAACTTATTTCGGAGATAATTCAATTCCTGAGAATCCCAAAGTGCGACAACTGCGGGAAGAAATTGCGCGGGTTTATCGCAGCAGGGCTGTGAATCCTAAATGGATTGAAGGTGCCATGCGACATGGTTATAAGGGTGCGTTTGAAATTGCAGCAACTGTTGATTTTTTGTTTGCTTATGATGCTACCGCAAATTGTGTTGAGGATTTTATGTATGAGGGAATCGCTGAGGCTTACATTTTTGACGAAAAAGTGCAGGGATTTATCCAGGAAAATAATCCTTGGGCACTGCGAGATATGGCGGAAAGATTGTTAGAAGCTCGTCAGCGGGGGTTGTGGGAGTCTGCCAGCCAGGATATACTGGATAAATTGCGATCGATCGCCCTGGAAGCTGAAGCCGTCATCGAGTCGAAGTAATTTGTGAAGCGATCGTTACAAATTGAAATAGATTTTCCATACTCTTAAAAATGTAATTTTAATTATTGCGGGTACGGGGACTCTCTTGTTACCTTACTCAACTGTATTCAGCAATCATGTGGTTAGTGGAAGTTTACTTATTGCTGGTTTTTACTATTTACTCAGGGTCAAAGAAAGTATTACACATTCTCTGCTTTCAGGTTTGTTAATTACCTTAGCTGGTAGCATTGATGTAGTAGCTTTTATTTTTCTGCCATTTCTGGCCGTCACCTTTTTTAATAAACCCCTGAAATCAAAGATAGTTTTTTCTTTAGCTTGCGCTTTAGTCCTGATAATTTACTTACAGTTAAATCTTTACACCTCTGGGAGTCTGCGGCCGCCTTCTATGAATAAGTCTCTGTGGGAATATCCCGGTTCTGTCTTCGATAGTACAACCCTTTCTGGTTTAGCATATCACTCAAATTTTCCGGCTTTACTAAATTATGCTTTTCATATGATTATCGGTCATCGAGGCTTGATTTCTTATACTCCTGTCTTAGTATTTTCTATTTGGGGATTTGTGAAAATTTACCAAAACAAAGATTTTAAATATCGCCAAGAATATCTGTTAATTTTTTTGGCATCTTCTGCCTATGTCCTGATGTACATTCTGCGTTCTAACAATTACAGTGGGTATTCTTATGGAGTCAGATGGTATGCCAATCTCATGTTTTTGCTCTGCCTACCACTAGCTCAAATCAGAAATGATATCAAAAATTCAAAACAGTTAAGAACAGCTTTTATAATTGTGAGTTGTTTGTCAATTTTTATCTCTTTTGTGGGCGTAAATCATCCTTTTGTCGCAGTTGATGAACAGCATCCTAGTTCATTTTTTAATGCTTTAGTTTATACATTTAAGCCCATAGATACTCAAATTTACGGGAATAACCAGGCCATGCAACTGTCGTTTTCGCACTCTTTGCTATTTGCACTCAAGCAGTTAAGGGTGATTTTAATAGCAGCACTCGCAGGTTTGTCGTGCTACTTGTTAGTGAACCGTGTTAAGCAATTTATCGCAAACAGACCTGTGGTTGAGGGTTAAAAAGATGCGCGATCTCATCCCACACAGAAATACCCTAACCCAACAGTAATCGATAGCTAGTGAACTCGCTCTAGAATATAAGGATATAACCATCTCAAATCCCTAATCTCAAATCGATAACTAGCTGAAAGCTTTATGATTCGCGACGACATTGTTAGTCTCAGCACCCATATCCTCAAACGTAGCTGGACCATAGCCACCTTGCTAGCAGTAACTTTGGGATGTTCCTCAACCAATCCGCCCCACACTGTACTGACGCGGAGGGAAATCTCGCCAGTCCAAGCACAGCCCCTGGAACCTGTTCTGGCTAATAACTCCAAAAAACCCAAAAAGTTCGCTAGCGCGCGTTCTTGCGCCGAAAATGATGGCTTCACGGAGTCAGTAAACTTTGCTACCCAAGCCTCTAATTTGGCTCAATCAGCCAATTCAAAACAAGAGTGGGACGAAGTAGCAGCCCTGTGGGTGCAAGCTGTAGCTTGGATGCAAGCTGTTCCTCCAAGCAGTCCCAAACGGGCTTTTGCTGAGAAAAAAGTGGTGGAATACATGAGAAACCTGGCTTATTCGCAACAGCAAGCAGGTGCAAACCGTCAAACTTCCGCCAGCTTCAGTAGCGATTTGCTTAACCAACAGCTAGAACTTTACCTATCCTACGTGGCGACGGTGGGCCCGCCTGATGTTTTGATTGTGGGGAGTTCGCGGGCGCTCCAAGGTGTCGATCCCAAAGCACTAAAACAATCTTTGGCGCAAAAGGGTCGATCGGGCTTAACCATATTTAATTTTGCAGTCAATGGTGCCACCGCACAAGTAGTTGACTTTCAACTGCGGCGACTATTAAAACCCCAGCATTTACCTCAAATGATTGTCTGGGCTGATGGAGTACGGGCGTTCAATAGTGGTAGAGTCGATCGCACTTTTAACTCAATTATCGCTTCTGAGGGCAATCAACTTTTAGTTGCCGGTATTCGCCCTAAACTGCCAGAAGATGAACCCAGTGTGATTCCCCAGTGTTACCAATTTCCCCAACCTTGTCGCAGGGGTGGTTTCCACAAAGCAAGTATCTTGCCTGTTGCTAAAATGGACGATCGTAGAATAGGTATCTTGCCGGTTGCTAACACTGCTGTCATGGCCATCAATCCAGTCAGCGACTTGGCAGACTCGATCGACTCCAACGGATTTATGCCCCTGTCTGTCCGTTACAATCCCAACACCTACTATAACGATCGCCCTTATGTTTCTGGTAGATTCGATCGCGACTACGAAAACTTTAACCTCGCTGGTAAACAAGCCCAAGCCTTCAATTCAGTCATCGCTTTGACAAAAAGTCGCAAAATTCCATTGGTTTTTGTGAATTTACCCCTCACCGACGACTATCTAGACGACACTCGTATCTGGGCCCAAGAACAATTTCGGCAACGAATGCAGCAACTCTCCCGCCAAAAAGGTTTCGCTTTCCGCGACTTATCCCAGCAGTGGCCCAGTCGCCATGAGTATTTTTTTGATCCTAGCCATCTTAATCGGTTTGGGGCGATCGCGGTTTCTCGTCTCATCGCCGCCGATACTAGCATCACATGGCCGAACCCGAAATCCCGAAGTATCGACGGTTGAGCTCAAATCCTCTCTCTTCTCGGACTCTGTGTTCTCTGCGGTTATATCGTTCCGGTGCCACCGCAATTGATATCATGGCGATCGGGCAACGGATTCGATCTCAATTTTTAATAATCGCAAAACAGAGTTTCGCGAGTAGCCCTACCTGTCACCGGATTAGTACCTTTTGCCACTTGACAAAGTTTTTTTATCATATCATCTCGCAGCAATGTCTCAGTAAAATCAGCACCGTCAATGACGGCTCCTTCCAGCCTAGTATTGTAAGCAAAAGCACCCTCAAGAATAGCATTAGTTAAATTTGCTTTCATCATGCGAGCCAAATCTAAAGTAGCACCTGTGAAATTAGCACCTTCTAAATTTGCTTCTTCCATATTGGCTGCAAAAAAACTCACGCCCCGCAAATCTGCATTGGTAAAATTGCTGTTGCGAAGATTAGCTTTATTAAAACTGTCGTCTGTGAGCACCCGGCCTGTAAAATCAGCGCCAACAAGAATTTCTTTGTCGTGATCCAAGGCTAGGGCTGGTGCGGGATTAATGCCGATCGCCCCAGCGACAAATACTGCTAAAATAACAACACTGAGCAAGAAAGTATAAATATGTTGGCGAATTCGAGAATTCATACAAGTTAGCGCTAATGAGCATCTGCGATAGTTCAAAATTGAATTTTACCAGAAAAGGCGATCGCCCGTTAGCGAAGCCCTCGAACCGGATTGCTCTTGCTGACTCCAATTGTTCCCCATCTTCCCACTCTCGCCTACTCGGCACTTTAGGAGAAAACTTAGTCTCCGAGTGGTTGCAGCAGCAAGGCTGGGAAATCCTGCACCGACAATGGCACTGTCGATGGGGAGAAATTGATATCATTGCACAGGGAACAGATCGAGAGAGTACAATCCAGGAATGTCATCAAAACTCCCGATTCCCCATTCCCGATTTCCCATCTCCGACTTTAGCATTTGTAGAGGTTAAAACTCGCAGTCGGGGCAATTGGGATACCGATGGAATCCTGGCTATTAGTGCGGCCAAACAAGCAAAAATTTGGCAAACTGCCGAAATATTTTTAAGTGCTTACCCAGATTTAGCAAATAATCCCTGTCGTTTTGATGTCGCCCTCGTCAGGTGCGAATCTTCAGGGCTAAAGACTCACAAAAGATTATCATCAACGACAGCCAACTCTCAACCCGCACTTACAGGTAGTTACGTGCTCACTTTGCAAGAATACATTCGCTCGGCTTTTAGCCATTAGAAATGTCATCTAATTTGAGATTTGAGATATTAGATGTTAAATTATGGAATTGCTCAAGCCCCCGGAATGCTATAACTGGCATTTTTTTGAGTCGTGAGCTTAGGCCAAAGTTTCGGGACAATATCCGAGTCCCTTGACAAACTGATGGCGAAAGGCTTCAATTTCCTTGCGATCGGGACTTCCGTGACAAACTACGGCTACCTGGTAACGGCGCATCACGCTCAGCGGCGACTGGCCCGTTTCCAAACTCCAAAGTGCCATTTGTAACCGAATTTCAGGATCGTAAGGAATTCCAAGTTCATTCATAAAAGCCCTAAAATCCCCGTGCATTTCAGGAGTTAAATATTGGCTCATTTTCACCTTGACTACCCAACCGTTAATTTGGTGAATAACAGTGATAAATTGCAAAGGCAGATGACTAGCCCTGCGTAGGTAATCCACGACTCTCAGAGTGAGGCTAGTATTGGCGATGTAGTAGAGGTATTCCATAACTATCCTTCGAGCAAAGCTGATTCTACACCTCTATTCTCCCGTTCTAGATCCGCCGCTACAAGGGGAAAAGCACCCTACTTTGGATGGGGGTTTTTACCCAATTTGTTACCAAGTTGACAGATTTTTGACAGGAATTCACCCGATGACAGAGATAGACTGGTCTTTGGACGCCTATGACTACGAACTTCCCCCCTCGCGCATTGCCCAAAATCCCGTAGTGCCTAGGGATAGTTCCCGCTTGCTGGTGGTAGATTCTCCAAGCACCCAACAACACCGGATTTTCCAAGATTTGCCAGATTTGCTCAACCCAGGCGATTTGCTGGTACTCAACAATACTCGCGTACTCCCAGCTAGGCTCTACGGGCACAAACCCAATGGCCCGGCTGTGGAGATCTTGTTGATGGAAGAACGACAACACAATTGCTGGCTGGCTTTGGTTAAACCCGGAAAACGCTTGAAGTTGGGAGCGAAAATAGAGTTCGATCGGATCGCTCCACATGGCCACGAGGAAGCCTCCGGCCCCTGTTGTTGCCTTGGCGAAGCAGCATTAGCCACACTACCCGATCGCCTGACTGCGACAGTTATAGAAAGGGACGATGCCACAGGAGGGCGCCTGTTGGAGTTTAATCTGCCCACAGAAATGTCTCTCATACCTTTTTTGGACGATTATGGTCACGTACCCCTACCGCCCTACATTGACAATTCCCAAGCAGCACCAGAACAGTACCAGACTGTTTATGCTAATCGACTAGGCGCGATCGCAGCCCCCACTGCTGGCCTACACTTCACCCAAGACTTGTTCAGCCGCTTGCAGCAGCGGGGAATTGAAAAAACTTTTGTCACCCTCCATGTTGGAGTCGGGACTTTTCGCCCCGTGGAGGTGGAAGACGTCACAACTCACCAAATGCACGAAGAATGGGTGGAAGTATCCGCCGCCACCGTCGAAAAAATCCGCGAAACTAAAGCCAGAGGCGGGCGGATTATTGCTGTGGGAACGACAGCAGTGCGAGCTTTGGAAGGGGCGGCCGCGGCTACAGAGACCAAAATTGGTGATTCTCCCTTGCAACCTTTCTATGGCAAGACAAATTTGTTTATTTATCCCGGTTATAAATGGCGGGTAGTAGATGGGATGATTACCAATTTTCACTTACCCCGCTCTACTTTGTTGATGATGATCAGTGGGATGATTGGTCGATCGCGCGTGCTGGATTTATATAGAGAGGCCATCGCCCAGGAGTACCGCTTTTATTCCTTTGGCGATGCCATGCTGATTTTGCCCGAAGCGTATCAGATTAAACAGGTGATTGAATGATGGGGCATCGGGTTGGCCCAATGCCCCATCTTCCTGTTTTACTCTTCCTCTTCTTCTTCATTGCCGGGATACACGAAGCTGTTGGAACGTCCAGTCAGAACGGATTTGCCCAGGGACAAAGCTTTCTGAGCTGCCACCACAGCTTTGCGCTTCCAGGTTGCTTTACGCATATTCTTCTTGGATTTGGAGGTTTTCTTCTTAGGGACTGCCATGACCGTAAATACTTCTGCTGATATAGACAAACAAACATTCTAGCTGATTTTGCCGATCGTGCTGTGTCGATCGACAGCAACTGCCCCGTCAGGGCGATCGACAGTAAGTCAAACAGTTGTCCAAACCCAAATAACCCAAAGGTAAACAGCCACAGCAAACCCGTACCAATCTTGCCGTTATAAAGACGGTGGAGTCCGAAGGGGCCGAAAAAACAAGCAGCCCATAAAAGGTAACTAACACCTAAATTGCTCATTTTCTGAACGTCCTGCCTGCTTATTCTAAGAATTCGAGTCCGTTATATCTATATTCTGTACTGTCGGTTAGGTGTTTAAACAGCTTGACACCCGACTTTATTTGTGCATGGTCATAAATTATGGGACCCAATTCCCCATGCCCAATTCGCTCCCCCCTTGGGGGGGCAGGGGGGTTGCCCAATTCGCCAATTCCCGATGCCGATGAGTAATTCTGCGTAGCAATTCTTAATGCCAGCAACATATTCCGTGGGTCAAGAAATTGGTACACTGGAGAACGTGGAAATTACAGCAGGTTTGCCTCCCTTGATTCCACCCAGACTACCCCACCGTAGTTCCGTGGAAAAAAATAGAGGCTACCGCGGGCGATCGCCATACCTGAAAACTGAAACCAGCCAGTAGTTATAAGCAAAAATCCAATAAAAATATGGTAGATTCCCTCAAAAAACCAACTTTTGAAGAAATGCGGCCGGGAGTAAAAACCCCAGCCAAAGAAACTATTCTCACACCGAGATTTTACACAACAGATTTTGACGAGATGGCAAAAATGGACATCTCGATCAACGAAGCCGAACTAGAAGCAATCATGCAAGAGTTCCGCGTTGACTACAACAAAAATCACTTCGTGCGGGATGAGGAGTTCGCTCAATCTTGGGATCACATTGACGGCGAAAAGCGCCAGTTATTCATTGAATTTCTGGAACGTTCCTGCACGGCTGAGTTTTCTGGGTTCTTGCTGTACAAAGAATTGGCTCGCAAGCTCAAGGACAAAAATCCTGTGCTAGCGGAGGGTTTCTCCCTCATGTCACGGGATGAAGCGCGGCACGCCGGATTCCTCAACAAAGCTTTGTCGGATTTTAATTTGTCCCTGGATTTGGGTTTCCTGACTAAGAGCCGCAGCTACACTTTCTTTAAGCCGAAGTTCATTTTCTACGCTACTTACTTGTCTGAAAAGATTGGTTATTGGCGCTACATCACCATTTACCAACACTTAAAGGCTCACCCTGAAGACCAAATTTATCCGATTTTCCGATTCTTTGAAAATTGGTGTCAGGATGAAAACCGCCACGGAGATTTCTTCGATGCGGTGATGAGAGCTCAGCCTCAGATGTTGAACGATTGGAAGGCAAAACTTTGGTGTCGCTTCTTCTTGCTGTCGGTATTCGCCACCATGTATCTCAATGATATCCAGAGAGCGGGTTTTTATCGATCGCTAGGTCTAGATGCTCGCGAATACGACATCGAAGTCATCAAAAAAACCAACGAAACCGCCGGTCGAGTATTCCCAGTCATGCTAGATGTGAACAATCCAGAATTTTACGAACGTCTGGATGTTTGTCTCAAGAACAATCAAAAATTGACCGCAATTGTTGAGTCAAATACTCCCAAATTCTTGCAATTGTTCCAAAAATTGCCTCTGTATTTGTCCAATGGCTGGCAATTACTGAAGCTTTACTTCATGAAGACCATCGAATCACCTTCTGTTGAGGGTGCTGTACGTTAATTTGGCATTTTCGCTCGTATTTTAGGGCGGTTCTGCGGCCAGCAGAGCCGCTTTTTTTTGATATATAGGAAGTTTCCTTCCAGATACTTATACCATTTCTCTAAAATCGTGCAACAATCTTTGACCCCCCCTAACCCCCCCTTATAAAGGGGAGGGACAAGACTACTGTTGCATTCTTTTTTAAAATTGGTATTATATTTTCCTCCCAGGGCTGAAGCCACTGGGTTTCTAAGATCCCGTGAGGTTTTTATGAAATTTAAACGTTTTGGAAAATACCCGATCGCATTTATGCTAGTTTTGCTATGTGCGATAGGTCTGCACCATCCCACATTTGTCCGTGCCCAGGAGCCCCCACAAGTGCAATCTCCCCAACCAGAATTAAACCCCGTAGTACCTGAAAGTATTTTCATGAGTCAACTTCCCAATTGGGCGCGACTGGTTGACATCCGCACTGTCAATCCCAACATTCGTCTCGATATTCGCTACGCCACAGCTAACAATTTCTTAAAACGAAAACTATACTCCACAGCCAAATGTGCCTTGAGAAGTTCTGTTGCTCAAAAGTTAGCGCTAGTTCAAACAGATTTAGAAAAAATCGGATTGGGTTTGAAAGTTTACGATTGCTACAGGCCTTTCTCTGTTACAAAACAAATGTGGCAAGTTTTGCCAGACCCCCGCTATGTGGCTAATCCTGCGAGGGGTTCGCGTCACAATCGCGGTGCTGCTATTGATTTAACTTTAGTCGATCGCACGGGCAAAGAATTAGAAATGCCCACACCTTACGATGATTTTACCGTAAAAGCTCACAGAGATTATCAAGGAGGCAGCGCGCAATCTCGGAAAAATCGTCAATTGCTGGAAGATGCGATGAAAAAGCAAGGATTTATGGGAATCACAACAGAATGGTGGCACTTTGATTCAGAAGATTGGGAAAAGTTTGCGATTCTGGATGTTTCCCTAGGAGCGATTCCTTAATGTACCAAATACCACATAAGTTTCTAGTTAGGACTAAAGTCTTCAACAATAGTTGAGGAGCAAAAGCACTAAATTCCTGACTACACACCGATAATTTTATCGGACTTTTACTGAAAATTCGTATTCGTAGCCACGGAAATTTGAGTCTAGTTGAAATGTGTAATTACCAGTAACGGGAACTTTTCCACTCCACTCAGTTGGATTGTTTTGATAAGGATCTCCTCCCAACAGTTTCCCGTCAGGACTCAAAATTTGTGGAAAAACATCTTTGCGGTTCCTCACAGTCATTGTTTGACCTTTAAGGATGCGAATTATGTAAGAGTGACTGCCACCACCAATAATTCGACCTTTCACAATTGCCTCGTTACCCCCAGGCAAAAAATTAATCTCCTGTCGGACATTAGGACAACTACTTTCGGTGCGGTTTTTGGCAATCCAACCGGCAACTGGATCGGTAATTCGTAACCAGCCATTTTGTTCTGCGGCGACGGAAACAAAGGTATTATTTTTGAGTGTTCCTACTATTTTGCTGTCTGCTAATCCTGGGTTCGATCGCACATTTAGCGGTGGATTGGGATCGCTGACTACAGCCATACTGATTTTGCAGCCCCCATCGGGAGGTGTGATCGATATCGGCTCAACTTTTTGCTTGGAGTTTTCTGGGATTACAGAAGATGTAACTGGGGAATTTTTGGCAGGTTGAGGTTGAAATTTCTGAGATTGGATGGGTCTGGTTTTTAGTTCCAGTGGTTCGGTATTCTGAGATTTAGGAATTGTGGTTGGAACCGCTGAAGTAGTTTTTTTGTCGGATAGTGCTGATTCTGTCACGGCAGGATTTGAGACTTGCATCGAACCTGACTGTATGGTTGCCCAGGCTACTCCGATCGCCGTTGATAGCCCTGCTAGGCAGAGGATGATGATTTGGCTAGTTTTTAATGACATATATTTTTGAAATATTTATGGATGTTTGGAAGCGCTATATCCAGAATAATCAACAACAGGAGGTGAGGGCAAATTCTACAGAACAATCCTATTAGGGCAAAGTTTACCGAAAAAATGGGGTGCATCTCAATTTTACAAATATATTCTTAGGGGCGAAGCATGACCGCAGACAATTTATTAGGGATAACCAGAGATTTACAGCGGTCATGCTTCGCCTATGCAAAATCGGGATGCTCCCAAAAAATGGGTCTAAAGCCCCGTGCTTCCGGCTGCCGGAGATGTCCAATTCTAGTTAATCTTTACTCAACACCTATAGTGATGCTACTGTTGCTGTGAGCCAGTTGTGCCTAATCTGGCAAAGCAAGCATCCAGGGTAAGGTTGAGCTGATTAACTAAAATGTCAAGATTGATTCATCTGAGATTACAACCGCCTCGCGATCGATTACTCCAGGATGTGAAACGGGAAGTCCAAGCATCTCGATCGCACTCTTTGCACAATGCCGTATTATCCAACCTCCGTCAAGAAGCTGCGCCTCCCGGTGTCAACCGCTGTTGGGATGTGGAAGTCAAGGTGGGAAACCGTCCTAGTTTTCGACTACCTCCCAAAGCTAGCGTGGCTAAAGTGTTCGATCGCACGGGGGGTAAATTGGTCATTTTGGGCGCGACGGGTGCCGGAAAAACCACTACACTATTGGAATTAGCTCTGGTCTTAGTTTCCCGCGCCCAAAAAGATGCTACAAAGCCGATACCGATACTATTTGAACTCGGTACTTGGAAAGCCGAATCCGGGGCGATCGCCGATTGGTTAATTGCTCAACTTAAATTTAAATACGACATCCCCACGGCTGTAGGTAAAAAGTGGCTTAACGAGCACAAATTACTGCCGTTGATCGATGGTTTAGACGAAGTAGAAACTCACCGCCAAGACTTGTCTATTCAAGCAATAAATCAGTTTATTGAAAGTGAAATACAACCTCAACACTTAGTGGTTTGTAGCAATTTTGAAGTTTACAAAAACTGTCAAAATAGATTTAGTCTGCACGCAGCAGTTTTATTGAAACCTCTGACAGAAACTCAAATTAAAAATTATCTTTTAGAAGCCCGAAGTCGCGAACTTTGGTATAGCCTTGAGCCGGAGCCGGATTTGTTAAAAATGGCTAAAGCACCACTATTGTTAAGCATGATGGCTTTGGCCTACGAGGACATATTAATCGAATCTTGGAAGCGTTTAAATTCAGCGGAAGAACAACGCAAATACCTATTGACAGCCTACATTCGTCGCCAAATGACTGGGGAAGTGAAGCAGTATCCCAGAGGTAAAGAACTGCGATCGGAACAAATACGGCACTGGCTGGGATGGCTGGCGAACAAGATGGAACAGCAAGGAATTCAAGAAGTTTTACTCGATAAAATACCCTTTACCTGGCTAGAAACTGGCGAACAGCAGCGGGCGTATTACTTTGGAGTTAAGCTGCTGGGCGGGCTGATTTGGGTGATTTTGGGATTAGCGGCCACTTTGGTTAGTGGCTCGATTTGGGGATTGATAGCAGGGGCGATCGCATCCGTAATTAGTGCTTTGTTACCGGGGATTCCAGCCCTTGAAAAATTTATCTTGCACCTAGTGCTGTGGTCTAATGGGTACATTCCTTGGAATTACAGTCTTTTCCTCGATGCAGCAGCGGGGCGCTTGCTGATGCAAAAAACGGGCGATCGGCGTTATCGATTTATTCACAATTTATTGCAAAAGCATTTTGCCCAAATTAGTCATTAGTTATGCGTAAGTCCTGTAGTTGTTATATCAATTCCTGTCTTCATTCGGCAATTACTTCCGACAATCAATTAGTGTCGGCTTTGGGATCTACCCTACAATAGTTTAAAATTTGCACCTACAGCTAATAGCCGATCGCCCAATCTAAAATTAAAAGGTGAAAAATTAATTTTTCACCTTTTAACTATCTACTCTCCACTCTCAAATTGTCCGTTACTGCACAAACTTTTTGAATGCCAGTGTCACGTTGTGGCCACCAAATCCAAAGGAATTCGACAGCGCCACATCAACTTTTAGATCGCGACTGTGATGTGGAACATAGTCCAAATCGCACTCTGGATCGGGATTTTCCAGATTGATTGTCGGCGGGATTTTGTCGTTGGCGATCGACATTACCGCAGCTACCGCCTCAATTCCCCCAGAACCACCCAAAAGATGACCGGTCATTGACTTGGTAGAACTGATTGCTATTTTGTAAGCATGGTCTCCCAAGGTCTTTTTGATTGCCTTGGTTTCCGTAGAATCGTTGGGAAGAGTGCTAGTACCGTGAGCATTGATATAGCTCACCATATCTGGTGTCAAACCCCCATCCTTGAGCGCTAAAGCCATTGCCCGCGACGCACCGTTACCCCCCGGTACTGGGGAAGTCATGTGGTAGGCATCGCAAGTTAAACCGTAGCCGACGATTTCTGCGTAAATTCTGGCTCCACGGGCGATCGCATATTCCATTTCTTCGAGAATTAGAATGCCAGAACCTTCGCCGACGACAAAACCATCCCGATCGCGATCGAAAGGACGGCAAGCATGAGTTGGGTCATCATTGCGAGTCGAAAGCGCCCTCGCCGCAGCAAAACCCGCCACACACAAAGGTGTCACCGCAGCTTCCGTACCGCCACAAATCATGGCTTGGGCGTAACCCCCCTGCACGAGGCGAAACGCATCGCCCACCGCATTTGACCCCGCAGCGCAAGCGGTAACAGTGCAAGAGTTTGGACCTTTAGCACCCGTTTGAATTGCGGTCAGGCCAGCAGCCATATTCGCAATCATCATCGGAATCATAAACGGGCTGCATCGATCGGGGCCGCGATTCAGATAAATCTCTTGCTGGTCTTCTAAAACCTTTAAGCCGCCAATGCCAGTGCCAAGAATGACACCCACCTGTTCTGCGTTCAGGTCATTAATCTCAAACTTCGCATCAGCCAGAGCCTGTTTGCTAGCTGAAACTCCAAACTGAGCAAAGCGATCCATCCGCTTTGCTTCCTTGCGCTCTAAATAGTCGTGTGGGTCGTAACCCTTCACCTCTCCGGCAATACGACAGTCGTGCCGCGACGAGTCGAATAAGGTGATCGGGCCTATACCATTCTTCCCAGCAAGCAACCCGTCCCAATATTCAGACAAGGTATTGCCGATCGGTGTAATCGCGCCGAGACCCGTAATAACAACGCGCTTACGCTCTAAATTTGTCATGATTTCAGTTTCAAAAAAATTAAACACCCAGAACGCAGAACAAAAGAGGAGTTTTCAGTTGTCTAACTTGTCTCCTCTTAGGGGAAAAGGCAGGTATTTTATGCTTTTGGAGCGGCAAGTTTGCTGCTGATGAAGTCTACAGAGGCTTGAACGGTGGTAATTCCTTCGGCTGCCTCGTCTGGAATTTCAATATCAAACTCTTCTTCCAAAGCCATTACCAACTCTACTGTATCTAAGGAGTCTGCTCCTAAATCGTTAGCAAAGCTGGCTTCTGGCTTGACTTCAGCCGGATCGACTTCCAGTTGATCTGCCACGATTTTCTTGACTCTAGCAAAAATATCCTCTTGACTCATACCATCATTTCCTCATTGGTTGCTGCGTATCTGATCTTATCCGAAAGGGGGATCTTCAGGAAAAAGGCTTGCCACTTTTCTAACTGACACTGTGTGTGTGGGGAGTCGGCTGTGGGCAAGGAGTGTCAACTTCAGGACTGTGGCGGGGGTGCGATCGTTATGGATCTCTGGGATTTGTGGTGGAAACTGTATCGATCGGCACAAAATATTCAGAGGTGGAATCGCTGAAACCATTTCCCTGAGAGATATAAGCTCTATCAATCACCGGATAGCCACGAGAGTAATTACTACCCGGTAAATCTTTGTTTTATTAAGTTGAACTGGGTAACATCATTGCCACAGCTTTTTCAAGTGCCTTGGGATCTCTGAGCAACTCTGCCGCCATTTGCTTAGCTTGTTCACCAGGATAGACATCTTCAAGGTTATCTAGTAGGGCTTTTAGGGCATCACTAACCACTTCCTCCGGCGACACCTTCGGGTCAGGATAGGATTTACCCATACCGATATCAATCGTTCCAGGCAAGACCGCAACGACTAATGTTCCTTGCGTCGCCAACTCTGCGCGAACCCCCTGAGTGAGTGAGAGGGTAGCTGCTTTGGATGCACTGTAGCTCCCATTGAAAGGAAGATTGACTCGTGCCACCATTGAAACCATGTTGACAATTGCCCCACCGCCATTTTGCTTCAGCACGGGCGCAAAAGCACGACACATCATCAAGGTTCCAAAATAGTTAACGTCTATCTCCATCCGGGCTTTAGAAAGATCTGGCGCAGCAATCAAGCCCTGATTAAATCCAACCCCGGCATTGTTAATCAGCAAGGTTACGTCTGAACATTGTGCGGCGGCCTGATTGACGGACTGTTCATCTGTAATATCGAGGGCAATGGGAATGACGATATCGGGGTAGTCGGTTACTAGCGACTCCAATGCTTTGGGGTTACGAGCACCCGCATAAATTTTGGAAGCACCGTGCGTCAGCAACGCTTCAACATAATATTGACCCAATCCTCCATTGGCACCGGTTACAAGAGCAATTGAATTTGCAACGTCCATGATTTCGATTTCTCCTAAATGATCAAATGCCTACAAAATGCCACCATTCACTTGAATGGTTTGTCCGCTCGTCCATCGCCCATTCTCAGAAGCCTGTTAGCTATCACATCTGCCATATCATGCAATATTAATTGAGTGCAGGAGGCGCAAGTTTTGGCGCAAGTTCTGGATCGGGCAACATGGGTAAAGGTTCTTCAGAAGTTGGCATATCTAGATTCTGCGTATAAATCACTTGATAGAGTTGGGGTTCTGCCTTAACAACAAGTCCCTGAAGACGATTTAAATGGTCAGCGAACTCAGGGCTATTTCGCATCGCGGCATAATCTTCTACTGATGCAAAATTAGCGTAGTTCGCAGCTCGTGTACGATCGAGGCTAATGTGCAGATTGGCTGTATAACTGCCTGGAAATTGACCTTTCAATCTCTTATACTCGGCAACTTGAGTAGAAACAAACTGCTCAGTTTTTTCAGGATCGAGTGTAAATATGTTGATGAGAACAATCCCATCGCCGACTCGGATAGGATTGACCGGGAATCCATTTTCTAGTTGCAGATTATCCATGAATCTATTCCTTTAATTTGGGTTTGAGTTAGATGATTTATGAGCTAAATGCTTTGCATCAGGAGGATAAAGCCAAGGCTTAAACAATCGCGTTACCTGCGGCATGATGACCCAAGTCATCAACGGCATCATGATGGCAATGCTTACAAGGGTTGCTAACCAAGCAGGGAGTCCATTTGTGATTGGTTTCAGCAGAATCGGCATCAGAGAAATGACAGGATAAATACCGATCGCGCTGACAATAGCGGTTTTCCATTTAGGGGGTGGGAGTGCATTCGGCACTTCAGGCAGCACAAACCAGGCTTCTAAACCATTAACCCGCAAAACTTTTGGATCGCCGATAGTGATTGCATCTGCCCTAGCAATCCAGCCCTGACAAATGGGAGATTCTTCCCACTCTTGCAAATGAACAAGGGTGTCGAAGCGCAGAATAAGTTGCCATTCGCCACGCTTCGTTGTGGGATAGAGAACTTCACCTCCCGCATAGCCCGGAAAGGTGCTAGCTGCAAGAATTACACCCCGAACTGCCTCTTCAAATACAGCTTCAGATCCCGGCTTAACGTGCCGAGTAATCGCCACAACTCCAGCAGGAGACTGCATAATTAACTGCTTCGTAAAACTTACCTAAACCGATCTAAAGCTATCTTTAGATCCAATCCAAAGTTCACTTCCTACGCTGTTGGGTAGACGACTAATCCCAAGATAAGTAGGCTATCTCCCTCAAGCCGAGGGTTCCCAATAATACAAGTTATGGGATTTGAATAACACCAAGGTATACTGCTAATGAATTTTTGGGAAGTACCTACAAAAAAGTAAGTGCCTCTGGACTCGCTAGGACGTGATTCTCATGCAATCAGAACAAACTGACGGGACACCTTTCGTGCAAGCTACGTTGAAAGTCTTGGGTGGCAAATGGAAACTCTTAATCCTATGGCATCTGAAGGATAAAGCAAGAAGATACAGCGAATTGAAGCGGTTAATTCCTGAAATTACTGAAAAAATGATGATCCAGCAACTGCGCGAACTAGAAAGTGATGGCATTGTTAGCCGTAACACGCTTGCAGAGATGCCTCCAAAAGTTGAGTATGCTTTCACAGAATATGGCAAAACACTTATACCTGTCTTGAAACCGCTGTGTGATTGGGGGCAGGAACACCTTAAACGCATGGACACGGATGGAGTAGATTGATTTTGTGGAAATTGTCCTGATTAGCGCTGACGGTGTTACGCTGTACAACCCTGGACAAACAGGGCATACGCGATAGCAATACTCTCACTATTGATAGAGAGAGCAAAGGAGCCGTCCCTCAAAGCTCGAATCATAATGTTTCGAGCGCCACCCCAATCTCGGTCGTGTTCGTGACCGCAGTTAGGGCATTTAAATGTTTTTGAACCACCAAGCTTTGAATGTTTGTGTCCGCATTTGGTGCAAGTTTTGCTAGTGTAGGATTCGTTAACGTCAATAA
>NZ_JBGJZU010000112.1:0-17051 GCF_041354475.1 Microcoleus sp. | reverse complement strand
GAATCAGGAAGAAGTCACCCCCCCAGCCCCCCCAGCCCCCCCCAAGGGGGGAAATTCAGGAATCAGGAAGAAGGGAAATGCAATCAAATCGATGGTTTCAGCAATTAAAAATTTCGTAACTCCCGACAAGGTTTCCATCACTCAGAGTATGAAATCCGCTGGCGTGTTTAATTATAAGCTATTGCAGGTTCACATCGTACCTTCTCGGCTGGCTGACGTGTGCACCCTCGGATAGTTTCCAGATAGATATCTCAAGATCAAGAATTTGCTAAGGCAAGTTGGTGGGAATTGAGTAAATCGTTGTGGCGAACTGCTAGAGGACTGCGATCGCTTTTTGCTTTCAAATACTTGTCTACTACTTGCAAAATTTTTTCTGGGGAAGCCGGCTTGCTCAAAAAATCCGAACCACCTGTCAGTTTCGCCCGCGTGCGGTCAACGATACTGTCTTTACCGGTCAAAAATACGATCGGAGTTTCCCGAAAAGCCGATGTTTTCCGCAAAAAACTGCATAAAGCAAAGCCTGTTGTCTTCGGCATCAGCACGTCCATAAAAATCAAAGCAGGGTTGTGCTTAGCCAGGAGACTCACTCCCTGCATCGGGTCTTGAATTTTCAGGACTCGATAGCCTCCATCCAATAAAACTTGCTCTAAAAATTCGCAGACTGTAGGGCTGTCATCGATGCAAGCAATCAAAGGGCGACCTGGTTTAGCAATGGCCGCGGCCAAACGCCACTGTTCGATGGGCGATGGCAAATCGGGAACGGTGCGAAAATTAACTAAACCCTGCTTTATGTAGTTCTGCAAAGCGCGGGTGGCGACTGTCACACACTGCTTTTTTTTAAATGCTATGTCCCACAGAGTATTCTCGCCGTTGAAGACGTTAGCTAGAGTTAGGAAAGAATTAGAACTAAATCGATTTTTTAATTCCGGCGGTAATCTTAAAAGAGGTGCTTGTTCTGGTTCTACCAACCACAAACTCATTGCTTTCCACTTCTGCCACATTTGTTGTGTAGAGTACAAAACTTGCTGTAGCTCTGTTAAAGACACTAGCAAATAAGGGATAACATGAGACACATATTTTTTTGAGGGGCGCCACTCTCGGCGCAAATTCGATTGACCCATCAAAGAAAATAACACTTCTGAAAGGCTGGTTTGGACGATCGCCTTAGCTTGTTCCAGGTTCATTTCATTTTTGGCAATTCCTTGCTGAAGCAGTTGATATTCCCACAACTCCCCAGCATCAAGACCTCTGAGATCCACTTGAAAGTTGCGACAGTGTTGACCGACAGCCCTGTACCAACGTCTCGCCCTATGCCATCCTCCAGTCGCATAAACCAGACTGCCTCGAAAAAAGTAGAGTTGCCATTGTTGCTCCCCTTGCTCTAATAGCAGTTTTCCAGTGGCTTGCTTCTGGCTGAGCACTGTCAGCGTATGAGACAGCATTTTGTACCCGATTGCTGTAGTACACATTTTCACTCGCATCCCCCGTAATCCCTTTATCATATTTTACAACTTTTGAGAAGTGGGGACAAACAGTAATATTACTGAGTTTTTGTGAATATTCGCACTCTACCTCTATCCGCAACTTTTGTTTGTTGCTTGTTACTTGTTGCTGGTTCCTGCTGCTACAAGTGTTTAATTTACTACTCACAATTATCTGGGGGCGGTACGGGGTCATACCCCCCAGGATGCAGAGGTTGACAACGCAAAATCCGCTGAATTGCCATGGAACCACCGCGGGCAACTCCAAATCTTTCTATTGCTTCGATCGCATATTGAGAACAAGTTGGGTAAAATCTACAGGCGTTGGGTAAGTAAGGGGAAATTCCGATTTTGTAGCCTTGTATTAATCCGATTACCAATATTTTCATCTCGATATTTATTATTTGGTGTGTGCGATCGCTAAAAGACAATTTGAGGAGCCAAGATCTTGTTTGTCTCTGACTCAACTACTTGACCGATACCCAAAAACTGACCATCTTCATGATAAACCTGCAACGGAGAAGATAAGGGAATGGAGGTATTTTTTGCTGAGTGCCTACTTTCGATAATTTCTGCTATCGGGAGGCGTTGACCTTGAAACCAGCGTTTGGCATATTCAGGAGAAAGGACGATCGGCCCTAAATGGGCTAAAACCTCTGACGGTAAGATGGGGGAGAATTTATTTTCCTGCAATTGTATTTCTAATTCGGCAAAACTGAGACTTTGTTCGATCGCAAAACCGCTACTTTCAGTACGAGTCAAACGAGCTAAAGTGCCACCTACATTCAACATAGCACCCAAATCGCGAGCGATCGCCCGAATATAAGTACCCGCCCCACAGGAAATCGCCAAATCCAATTCAGGAAAATCCCCAGGCCGCCAATCCAAAACTTCCAGGCGAAACACCTCTACTTTCCTAGCAGGAACTTCCACAGTTTCGCCCTTCCTCGCCAACTCATAAAGGCGTTTTCCTCCCACCTGAATGGCACTAAAACTAGGTGGAAACTGCTCAATTTTTCCGATAAAATTGGGCAGTTGAGTTTGCACTTCTTCTAAACTTAAATCCGGTGCTGGTTGAGAAGTCAGGATTTCTCCTTCCAAATCATCCGTAGCAGTAGTTAAGCCAAACCGAATCGTACCTTTGTAAGCTTTATGATGTTGGAGAAATTGTAACAGCCTGGTTGCCTTGCCCAGGGCGATCGGCAAAACCCCAGTCACAGCAGGATCGAGGGTTCCTCCATGTCCGACTCGCTTGAGTTGCAAGAGGCGACGCACTCGCCCCACGCAGTCGTGGGAAGTCATGCCGGCTGGTTTATTTAAATTCAGAAAACCTTCAAAAGTCATTGGTTATTGGTTATTGGTTATTGGTTATTGGTTATTTGTTAACTAATAACCAATAACAAATTAAAGAATGAAGTCAGCCTGACTAATAGAAGTGCGGGGAACTCCGAACAGAGTAGCCAGAGTTTCCTTAGTGCTGGTAAGCTGAATAATTGTACTTGGCCTAGTTCCGCTAGTACCAGCGACAATTGTGAGTTCGGCAAAAGTAAGACCGGCGGCCAAGCGAATGCGATCGCTACCATCAGTAAAATCTGTAATCAAATCCGATTCTGACGAAAAACTCAGCGCAAAGGTATCATTTCCCAGCCCCCCAGTTAAAGTATCTTTACCTTTATCGCCGGAAAGACTATCATCACCAGCACCCCCAAACAAGGAGTCATCGCCAGAACCCCCAAAAAAGGTGTCATTGCCCGCGCCTCCCAACAAAGTATCGTTGTCTTGGTTGCCAAATAGCAAGTCATTGCCATCATCTCCAGTTTGGGAATCAGCACCTTTGCCACCATAAAGAGTGTCGTCGCCTTCATTACCCAACATAGTATCGCGGCCGGCACCGCCGAACAGACAGTCATTGCCAGCATCGCCGCGGATGGAGTCGTCGCCATCTTCGCCGTAGATGAGATCGTTACCTCCTAAGCCAAAAATTGTATCCGGACCTCCCAAACCGAAAATAGTATCAGCACCGCTAGTACCTGTGAGGGAATCTGGGCCGGAGGTGCCAATCTTGCCAATCCGGGACACTGTTGTACCACCGGGGGTGGGGGTGGGTGTGGGACTTGGGGTTGGGGTAGGTTTGGGAATTGGTTTCAAAGGGGCTGCTGGTGGCATTTTTGGACCCTGGGTAATTAGAAATTAAAAATTTGCACTTCTAACTTACCCAATTTCTAACAAAATACCTAGATCTCAATGGCGATCGGATTTTTGATTGCTTCATGGCCAGCTTATCGGGGAACAGGACTCGGCTGAGGTTGAGGAGTTGGGGGTCTAGATGCGGGGCGACTCGGCGGTGGGGGACTGTTGAGTAACTGTTGCAATTGCTGCGACGTGAGCGATCGCAAAATTCTCAGCCCTAGGGATTCTCTGGAGATGCTTTGAGCGTAGGAGGGTTCCACATACCGACGGAATTGGGACTGGTTGTTCAAATAGCTTTCCATGAAAGCAACGCTGAGTCCGTTTAGGTAGCGACGGGCTAAGGCGGGTTCTGGTCCGATGACATCGGGAGGTGGAATAAAGATGCTTTGAGGGGATTGGTCGATGGTGGAGAAGTGAGTGCCGTTTTTCATTAATACCAGATATTTGTTGGGTGATGTCAACCAAGTGAAAGGTTGAATTTGTTCGACCAAAGCGGGGGCGACTGTATCGGCGCTGCCTGCGATTACCATGACTGGAATTTGAATTTTACTGAGACTGGTTTCTCCCAGAATGCTGCTGCTAATCGGGTTAACGGCGATCGCAGCTTTGATGCGCGGATCGCCGAAATTGTACTCTAGGCGGTCCAATCCACGGGCGCGGCACTGCAAAAGTAGTGAGATGTTCCAAGTGTCGTTTTCTAGCCGACAGTCTTTGTCTAGCTGTGCCAAATTCATGGGTGCCCCGGCTAAGGCCAAAGCGGTGTAACCGCCGAAAGATTGGCCGATGATGCCGACTCGCTGCAAGTCTAATTGCCCTCGGTAAGTTGGATCGCTTACAGACAGGCTGGTTAAATAATCTAGCAAGTCTTTGACATCCAGGGGTCGATTCACAAATTCTGCTGGTCCTACTACTTCGTTGGCTTTGCCTGTGATTAAGTCTTGCAGTTGTTTGGCGTTACTGCCGGGGTGTTCGGGGACGGCGACGGCAAAGCCGTAGGAGGCTAGGTGTTTGGCTAAATATTCAAAGGAAGTGCGATCGGAGCCCAAACCGTGGGAAATTACGACTACTGGGGCTGGTCGAGGGCTACCTTGGGGCAGATAGATGTCGATGGGAAAGGTGCGATCGCGATTGGGATTTTTCAGAGTTACCGATGATTTTTTCCAGGTATAGGGGCCTGGTATTTGGGGCTGTAGTATTTGGGCGGGGGGAATTTCCGGTTCTGACACTGCTTGTTCTTCCGACAATTTGGCGACTCCTTCGATCGCCCGATTGGAACGGTTGATCAGCGTCGTCAGTTCGTTGGCGATGCCCAAGCCACGAGAGATGTCAATCCTGATCCCATAGGTGGGAAATTTCCGTAACACGTTGACAATTGTGACACCTTCTGGGTCTGATGCCGCTAAAATTAAGGCAGCTCGAATCGCGTAAAATCCAGGCTGTCTAGCTTTCGTCTGAATTACTCTACCCAAGCGCTCCAGCAGCAATTCTCCTTGGTCTGTGTAGAGGAATTGGGCGATCGTCACGGGGCTGATTTCAGCACGAGCTTGCAAGGCGGTCTGAATCTGCTCTAGCTGTTCTGGTTTGGCGTACTGAGCGAAGCCGTCTAAGTAGGAGTCTATTTTGCCTTCTGTGGCGAACAGTGCCAGGGAGTCGATCGGAACTGATACTTCTAGTGGGCCGTAAGTTACGTAAATCCGTTCGGCTGCGATCGCAGGTGTGGCCGTGCAAACAGCCGTAAATGCAAACAATCCTAGGTATTTTTGGATGCCAGAGAGCCGAGTGCGATCGGCACCAGGGGAGGGACTCGGAAACAGAAAGTTCATAACTTTTATACCCAGGACTTCTAATAATTAGTCGATCAAACAGTCTATATTGTTTCACCAATATTTAATACGGAAAAATTGATCGGTTTCCCATAAATTTAGGTTATGGTGTAAAACATCACCCTAAATCACATTTTGGCTTTAACAACCCTAGCTTCCTTTTCCTATTCAATGTCTTGATGTTAAGCCTGCTAACATCCCAATTAATTATTTTTGCCATCATCTTTAGATATCTGCGATCGCATCTGTAAGTAAAGTTTGAGTGAGAGAATTTATGATGTTCAATGCCACCGCTATCCTGATAGACGCTTTTGTTCAAGAGCTACAGGCTGGCTATCGCCGTACCTACGGCAAATACAAGCCAGACTACCCAGAAATCATCGCCTGGGCTGGGACAATGGCTCTGGAAAATATCGCTAATTGTGATGCTCTATACCACAACGTAGAACATACTATGCTCGTAGCCCTAGTCGGACAAGAAATTCTCCGGGGCAAGCATATTCGTGAGGGAGGAGTGTCGCCGGAAGATTGGCTGCACTACCTCATATCCCTACTGTGCCACGATATCGGCTACATCAAAGGCGTTTGTCGCCAAGACCAAGAAGCTGTCGGTCTTTATGCAACGGGTATTGACGGCGGCATGGTGTCCGTACCCATTGGCGCAACTTCCGCCAGTTTAACTCCTTATCATGTCGATCGGGGCAAACTGGTAATTGACGAACGCTTCGGCGGCCACACACTAATTGATGCCGAACAAATCAAACGCAATATTGAATTGACTCGCTTTCCAGTTCCTGCAAGCGAAACCCATCAAGACAGAAACAATTATTCGGGACTGGCGCGAGCAGCAGATTTAATTGGTCAATTAAGCGACCCCAATTACCTGCGAAAAATTAGTGCCCTGTTCTACGAATTTGAAGAAGTCGGCACTAATAAAATTTTAGGTTACAAATCTCCGGGGGATTTGCGACAAAACTATGCCAAATTTTATTGGAATGGAGTGTTTCCCTACATTCCGGCCGCTCTCAACTATCTAGACTTAACCCAAGGCGGAAAACAGATTGTTGCGAACCTCTACGCTAATGTGTTTCAGGTAGAACACGCTGAACCCCTCGCTTTCACCAAAGTCAACTCTCAAGATTTGCTCAAATCTCGTGGAAAAGGCAATTTAAAGGGAGAAAAAGATGCGGAAAATTTAGTGTTTTCCATTTCCGGAGAAACCAAGAAATTTAACGAATTTCCCGATCTAAATCTCTAATCAGATCGCAGCATTAACACTGACGAAAATCCAGGGAGCCAGAATTAGGATTCAAAAATATTAACCTAGTTGCTGACTCTTTTTGTTTGAGGTAAAATAGAGTTAATAACTCGTTGTTTGTTAGGGAGAGCTATCTGATGACAACCAGCAACATTGAAATCGTTTTTAGCTTTGATACCACGGGCAGTATGTACCCATGCTTGACGCAAGTTCGCCGTAAAATTAAAGAAACGGTAACAAGACTGCTCGATGAAATTCCAGGCATTCGCATAGGAATTATTGCCCACGGAGACTATTGCGATGCTGGCAGCACCTACGTCACTAAACACCTAGATTTGTCCGGCGATGTCGCCACCATTTGCAATTTTGTGCAAAATGTCGAGCCTACAGGTGGCGGCGATGCTCCCGAATGTTACGAATTAGTATTACACGAAGCTCAGTCACTTTCTTGGACTCCAACTAATGCCAAAACCTTGGTACTAATTGGCGACGACATCCCCCACGCACCGGCTCAAACTCCTCAAAAACTTAACTGGCGTCACGAAGTAGATAAATTAGCACAGATGGGAATAGCCGTTTATGGCATCCAAGCTCTCAACCGTAAACACGCTACTTTATTCTACAAAGAACTAGCCGAAAAATCTGGCGGTTTTCACCTCAATCTCGACCAATTTTCCTACATTACAGACCTGTTTTTAGCCGTTTGTTACCAACAGTCATCTAGCGAACAACTACAAGCCTACGAACAAGAAGTTGTCAGTCAAGGTCGGATGAATCGCGGATTAAACAAAATGTTTGATACCATGCTGAAGCGGGAAGGAGTTGCTGCTTACGAGTCAGCAGAATTGCGCTCCGTAAAACCAGGGAGATTTCAGATTCTGGAAGTAGACAACGAGATTTCAATCAAAGCATTTGTTCTGGAGAATGGTTTGAGTTTTAAAACCGGTCGTGGGTTTTATGAATTTACGAAAACAGAAACGATTCAAGGTAAGAAAGAAATTGTGTTGATGGAGCGTTCCACAGGGGATTTGTTTGAAGGAGAAGCGGCGCGAGAAATGTTGGGTTTACCAATGGGGGAGACAGTTCGCATCAAACCTAGTAATCTAGAAAAGTATGCGGTTTTTGTACAAAGTACCTCTGCCAATCGCAAACTGATGGGGGGAACTCGTTTCCTTTATGAAGTTGAAGATTGGGATCGTTAATCAAGCTTAAATGTGCCAACTTTAACCGCCGAGCGACTTGGATAATGCTAAAATTTATACTATCTGTATTTATCCTCAGTATCGGCGGTTAAAAAATATACACTTTAAAATTAATATGCAGCCCGAAATTAAACAGCGAGTTAAACAATTGAGGAAGCAGCTACAGGAAGCTGGCTATGCTTATTATGTTTTGGATGCCCCGATGTTGGCAGATGAGGTGTACGATCGCCTTTATCGCGAATTACAAAGCCTAGAATCCGAATATCCTGAATTAATCACCGCAGAAAGTCCAACTCAGCGCGTCGGAGAAAAGCCCGCTACTCAATTTTATAGCGTTAAGCACAATATTCCTCTATACAGTTTAGAAAATGCTTTTGATATTGCAGAATTTGCTAAATGGCAGGAGCGATGGCTGCGAAATTCACCCCCCCTCACCCCCCCTTACCAAGGGGGGGGACAAGAAGAAAATTCTCCCCCCCTCACCCCCCCTTACCAAGGGGGGGGACAAGAAGGAAATTCACCCCCCCTCACCCCCCCTTACCAAGGGGGGGGACAAGAAGGAAATTCTCCCCCCCTGACGAAGACAGGGGAAATTACTCCCCCCCTGACGAAGACAGGGGAAATTACTCCCCCCCTGACGAAGAGAGGGGAAATTACTCCCCCCCTTAACAAGGGGGGGCTGGGGGGGGTTTCCTATGTTTGTGAGTTAAAAATTGATGGTTCAGCCTTAGCATTAACCTATGAAAATGGAGTTTTAGTCCGAGGTGCGACGCGGGGAGACGGCATTTCAGGAGAAGACATTACTCAAAATGTTAAGACAATCCGCTCGATTCCTCTCCAGCTAAATATAGATAATCCGCCACCGATTGTGGAAGTGCGGGGAGAAGCTTTTTTATCCTTAGCGGTGTTTGCAGAAATTAATCGGGAACGGGAAAAAGCAGGAGAACAACTATTTGCTAATCCTCGTAATGCCGCGGCCGGTACGCTGCGACAGTTGGATTCTAAAATTGTGGCTCAGCGCAAGTTAGATTTCTTTGCTTATACTCTACATTTGGAACACGGACAAAGTCAAAATAAAAATGATGCCCAGTCTCCTGCTCTGCATGGTAAGGAGGATAATGAGCCGATAAAAACTCAATGGGATTCTTTGGAATTCTTGCAAACAATGGGATTTAAAGTGAATCCTAACCGTAAGATTTGCTATTCTTTAGAGGAGGTTCAGGAGTATTACGAATTATGGGACACTAAACGGCAAGATTTGCCTTACATGACTGATGGAGTTGTAGTCAAGATTAATTCCGTTGAATTGCAAAAACAGTTGGGTTTTACTCAGAAATTTCCCCGTTGGGCGATCGCCCTTAAGTATCCAGCCCAAGAAGTGCCTACAATAGTAGAAGCCGTCACCATCCAAGTAGGGAGAACGGGGGCCTTGACACCTGTAGCAGAACTAAAACCAGTACAGTTAGCCGGAACTACAGTGTCACGGGCTTCTCTCCATAATAGCGATCGACTTTCCGACTTAAATCTCCACATTGGCGATACTGTAATTGTCAGAAAAGCTGGAGAGATTATACCAGAAGTGGTGCGAGTTTTACCAGAACTTCGTCCAGATTCTGCTCAACTATTTCAAATGCCTACTTGCTGTCCCGAATGCCAACAACCCGTGGTTCGCGAAAAAGGGGAGGCCGTTACCCGCTGCATTAATACATCTTGTCCCGCAATTTTGCGGGGCTCCCTGATTCATTTTTGCAGTCGGGATGCCCTAGATATTAACGGTGTTGGAGAAAAATTGGTGCAGCAGATGGTTGATAGCAATTTGCTAAATTCTGTGGCAGATTTGTATGATTTAACACCAGAAAAATTGATGAAGTTAGAGCGAATGGGTGCTAAATTAGCCGAAAAGTTAGTAAATGCGATCGCCCAATCAAAAACTCAACCTTGGTCGCGGGTACTTTACGGTTTAGGGATTCGGCACGTCGGAAGCGTTAACGCCCAATTGCTGACCGAAAGATTTACCAATGTCGAAGAATTAGCCTCAGTATCCGCCGCAGCCATTGAAGGTGTTTATGGGATTGGTCCAGAAATTGCTCAATCGGTTTATCAGTGGTTTCAAGTTCCGGCCAATCAAACTTTAATTGAACGGTTGAAAACTACAGGATTGCAATTAAAATCCGAAGTTAAAAATCACAGTTCCACACAACATAATTTGCCCTTAGCTGGCAAAATCTTTGTCATCACTGGAACTTTGCCAACTTTAAAACGAGATGAAGCTAAAGATTTGATTCAAAAAGCAGGAGGGAAAGTCACCAATTCCGTTAGTGCTAAAACCAACTATGTAGTTGTCGGAGAAGACGCAGGCTCTAAGTTAGAAAAAGCTCAATCTTTAGGAATACACCAACTTTCAGAATCAGAGTTAATACAACTGCTAGAGCAACCATAAATCCTAGATAAAACTTAATGTATACCTCTGAACTCTTTCTCTGCGCCCTCTGCGCCCTCTGCGGTTCAAAAAAGCTCCTTTGACTCCAACGTAAATTTTGCTAAAATTAATCTAGTACACTCAATCCAAGCCCAAGGAAATACATTATGTCAGAAATTCCAACAGAACAAACACCAACAAATTTACCAATTCCAGAAACAACCCCACAAACAACTACCCAAAGCTCCATTTCTGCGGTGGACAACTTGAAAAATACTTTAGGAAATTTCCTCAATAGTTGGAAATTGAAAGCCGGAGTAGCAGTTGCTGTAGTCTTGGGAGTGTTCCTATTAACTTTTTACTGGCAGCATATCATCGCAGTGGTAGGTATGAAAAGTTGGTCGGCGCGATCGGGTGCTAAGGCGATCGAATGTATGGTAAGAGATACTAATGACGACCAGTATGTCAGTTGCAGTGCCCTCCTAGATCAGCAGATTGTCCCACTTGAGTGCAGCGCCAGTTTATTCAACATCGGTTGTCGAGTCAACTATGGAACTGCTGCACCTAATCTGAGACTGATGAGCCCCAGAGCTGCTACTGGTATCAGATGATGGTTGAATCAACAGATTTTTTACTAAAATAGGGGACTTACAAAAGATTTGCCATCATGAATAAACTTCAGAAATAAAGCTCAAAAAAATTTTGTCACGA
Organism: Microcoleus sp.; assembly: GCF_041354475.1. Classification (NCBI taxonomy): domain Bacteria; kingdom Bacillati; phylum Cyanobacteriota; class Cyanophyceae; order Oscillatoriales; family Microcoleaceae; genus Microcoleus; species Microcoleus sp. Next base: position 5,967 of record NZ_JBGJZU010000112.1, on the reverse strand, counting down.
CTTACGCAAAAAACCCGGTTTATGATCCCAAATCGTCCGGTGCATCTCAATGAGTGCAAATATATTCGTAGGGGCGAAGCATGACCACTGTAAATCTGTCGTTATCACTAATAAATTTTCTGCGGTCATGCTTCGCCTATGCAAAATCGGGATGCTCCCAAATCGTCGCTTTCTCACCTGAAATATTGATATCAATTCCGGTTGTATTGGAATGATTAAACCACAGAGAACACAGAGGACACAGAGAAAGAGAGGAGAGAAATAATAATTCCGATGTAACCGATGTAAATATTTGGGATCAATATTTTCTATTTTCCTTCCCAAATCAAATCTAAACGATCTTGAGATTCTTGTAAGGCTTTTTTTACAGGTTGTCCTAGCATAGAAGCTTCGATGGCGCGACCTAAATTTTGTGAAATGCGACTATATCCCGCGATAATAGGACGCGATCCGGCAACGGACATTTGATCTACAAAAACTTTAATCACAGGTTTTCGCTTGATAAATTCTTGATAAGCTTGACTCTGCGCTGATTTCATATTAGCCGGTAAAAATCCAGTGCCAATACTCCATTTGGTTTGAAATTGTTCGCTCAAAGCATACTCCAAAAACTTGAGGGCAGCCTTCTGTCTTTCGGGAGTAGTTTTCATCACAAATAATGTCCCAGTTCCCGTGACTGTGGCTGGTCGAATATCGCTCGGCACTGGAAAAACCCCATAATCGACATTACTTTTCATAATATACGTCCAAGGGCCAGTAATTTGCATCGCGACACGGCCAGAAATAAAATCATCTTCTTCATAACCTCTTTCTGGCATTGATAAAGTCGCGGAACCATCTTTTAATAAATCTTGCCAAAATTGTATAGCCTTAATCGCCCCCGGATTCATTAAATTAGGGCGATTATTTTCGATTATTTGACCATTGGCACTTAGTAAAAAGGGAAACCAAGTGAAAGTAGTCCATTCTCCTTTACCAAAAGGAATTAACATTCCATACTGTTCTGGTTTCCCATCGGAGTCCCTATCGATAGTTAGTTTTTTCGAGACTTCCCTTAATTCTTCCCAAGTTTTAGGTAATTCGGTGATTCCGGCTGCTTTAAATAATTTAGGACGGTAAAAAATCCCTATAGAACTGGTAGAGATAGGCACTGACCATGTATGACCGTTTAATTGAATTTCTTCGAGAACACGGGGATACAATTCTGACTTCACTGGCAATTTGTCTAACCAATCTTCTAGGGGAACAATGGCATCTAAATTAACAAATTGACCTGTCATTTGGGGGTAAAAAGAAAGGATATCCGGTGGAGAATTACCCACCACAGATGTCAGGATTTTTGGTAATTGTTGGTCTAGTTCACCAGCGAAAATAGATTCTACCTGAATGTCAGGATTTTTCTGATTAAATTCTGCGACTAATTTTTGGAATACATCTCGGTTGACAGGAGGGTTAATTCCTTGCCATAGGGTTAAGTGAATGACTCCATCATTTTTGTGACTGACGGTTTGGCATCCTGTAAAAATAAACAAACCTACAGCGAGGATAATCGCGATTAAAGCACTTTTTTTGGGTGAAGCGATCGCCTTTATTTTCTTAATCATTATTTAAATCAATATTTGCTGTAAAACTCTTACTCACACTGTCTTCCGCTCTCGTGTAAATATAAGTACGAGGTTGAGAAATTTTTACCGTGTTGAATTTTTTTTGCGCCCTTTCCCATAAATCGGTATCTTCTCCATAGGAAATATTTTGAAACCCTCTTAATTCAAACAAAACATGACGTTTCAGAAAAAAAGTAGCACCCATAACACACTCTTGAGCATTAATTAGTTTTCCAGGTTGATAATAATCAGCTACAAAAATATCTCCATCCGTCTCAAAACCACCCGCAATACAATCCACTTCAGGATTAGCTTTCATATACTCCAAACGGGATTCTAAGTGATTGGGCTTATATTGATCGTCGCTATCTAGAAAAGTAATGTATTTACCGAAAGATGCTTGAATACCAGCATTTCTGGATAATCCCATTTTCCGGTTTTTGTGCTTGAAATAGCGGATATTTTCATGTTTTTCCAGAAAGGGATTAATGATGTCAAATGTATCATCTTGACTGCCATCATCTATAATAAGTAACTCCCAATCTTTAAAGGTTTGATTGAGTACGCTATTAATGCAATCGCTCAAATATTTAGCTCGATTGTAAGTAGGTACAATAATTGATATTTCTGGGATATAAGAAAAACTCAGAGGACTCATAGGTGTAAAAAAATGAGAAATTGTATATTTTGCAAGATGTTTGCAAATGGAAACTTGAAAAATTTAGACTTATTCTATCATATTTCAATCTAAATATCAAGCAATCATATCAGCAATGTAGCTATAGCAATCCTAAATCATTTGTGAATTTCTTACTCCCTCCCCTTAATAAGGGGAGGGTTGGGGTGGGGTAAAAAACTTTACGACTCCTGCAAGGACTGCTATAGTAATATAAACCCTAGCTACTTTTGCTAATTTAATGGTACATGATTGGATGAAGACCGTGGTCTTAATCAGAGTCCTACACGATAGTGGGATGATTTATAGCAATTTTGCTGCTCTGCTATCGGGATGTTTATTTAAAAATGTAATCCTTTAATTTCTATGAGTAACAATTCGCTGCCATCAATCCAATGAAATACCTCCTTTGAAACAACATCATAAGCTTCAAAGTCTTCGATACACCAGGAACTTATGTGCTCTTCATGTGGGTTGTTGAACACTTCTTCTTGTGGCCATAATCCCAAGGGAATATTAATGATAATTTTTTTCCCTTTTTTGATGATTTTTTCAATTAAAGCGACGGCTTCATCTTTAGGTAGATGTTCAAGAATATCACCAACAATGATTAAATCATAGTTGCTGACATCATCAATAACTTTTTGTGCGTCTCCTATGAAAATCTGGTCATACAAAAACCGATGAGTCTCCAGAATATAAGGCTCAAAAATCTCAATGCCATCTATCTTAATACGCCATTCCGATTTGTTATATCTTCCTTGCCCAATTTCCAGATATTCTCGTAAAAGAAATCCCCATTTACCAAAACCAATACCAATATCTAGTACGGATTTAGGGGAAATGTCCCATATTTTCTCAATTGTTGGAGAAATATGTTTCCAACTCGATGACGGCATATAATTACCTGCGATGGATTATGTCATCTTAAACCATACCATTTATAGGTAAAAATACAATAGCTGCTCCCGACTTAAATTTCCACTGCTGCAATTGCTATTTTTTGGATAATATCAAATCCTCTCTTCATCAGAATTATTCATCTCTCCGATATCTCTCTGTGTTCTCTGCGCTCTCTGCGGTGAAATCATTCCGATCCCACCGGAAATGATATAACTCGATCGCACATCGCACTCAGCAATCAATGCTAGTGGAAAGTAAGTATACCATAAATCTGGTATATCTCACTTATCTGGTTGCGGTGTCAAGTATGTGTTGCTTCCAGAGATACTTATGCTTAAACTACTTTGTTTGTCAAGTACAATTTGTACCAAATTAGATTAAATTACGGTGATGGCTCTACCCTCCCCTAATTATAAAGTAATTCCAAAAAAATCCCGACTTTTGAGTCTATTTATATCCGATCCTACATCTGTGAAATTACCAAGGATTTCCAATCATAGTGAAACTACTCCAATAGTAAGGATGAGAGAAATTGCGGTTTGATTGCTGTAAATTAGGAGGTAAATTTAAAGTGGCATCGCTTGTGACTAACTGTCGGTTTGTCATCCTAATTTTACCAGCAATCATCGCCTGTTGAGCAAGTTGCAGAGCCTCTGTCTTAATTATCGATCCTCGAAGTTGGTTGTAAAATTCACTCATCAGTCCCAAAGTGCCTCCATCATCAACATACCATAAACTCCCTAGGGCAGATTTAGCGCCGGATTTGACAGCTAAACCTCCAAAACCTAACTCTGCTTCCCGATCGCCCAAAGCCGTTCTACAAGCACTTAACACCAACAATTCCACTTGGGGATTGCGCCAATTCAAACTTTCCATGCGATCTAGCTGCAATTTATAATTCCACATTTGAATGTAAGAATTGCTGGATTTTCCTGGTAGGAATTCAGCATGAGTGGCTAGGTGAACGATCCGAAAGCCTCCCTGTGTGTGTTGTGACTTGAGATTATCTATAGTGAAAGTCGAATTGAGAAAAGATTGTCCGCTCCACTCACCATTAATTACCTGTAATTCTAGTGGTACACTGGGCAATGGTTTTTGCTCAACAAACTCCGATCTACCCATTGCTAATAATGAGGCACTCCTCACAGATTGATAATCGGTATTGGTATTGCTGAAACTGGGAATGAGACTAAAATTATATTTTTCAATTAAGAAGCCTTTCCCGTCGTGTAAAGCCGCAAATGGTAGGCTTCGTAGCCCTGGATCTACTGATAGCAACAGGGTATGAATGCCCAATTTTTCTAAATCCGGCTCTAGCTGTGAGAACAACCATTTGTATAGTTGTTGGGCGGGTTGCAAATAGGTGGTAGTGTTGATTTTTCTCGGATTAGTAATTTCATCCCGTAGTTGCTTGACGACGGGGAATAAAGCTGCTCTGTTGGCTGCGGGTACGCTGTAGCGAATCGGTTGTCCTAGGGGAGGAATTAAGATTATTTCTAATTGTTCGTATCGGGAAACTAGATAAATAATACCAGACCGCCTACCTGTTTTTTGTTGGATGGTTTGTAAAGTGTTTTGAAATTTATTAATCATCACGTTTTGCTCTGGGATGTTGGCTGTGACACCCAGATGTTCTAAAAATTCTTGATTTCTAATTTTTTCGATTTCCCAGACTGTTTTCTGTAGGTTGTTTTGTTCAAAAATGCGATCGGGAGACGGAACATATCCCAGAACTTGAACTCCATTAGGGTTGACAATTGTTGATGGTGTTGAGTCTTTTGGAGGTATAACACCACTGTGGGACAACCGGCTGGTGATACTGGGCTCGATGGTTAAAACTCGATCGCCTATACCGCCAGGATTCTCTAAGGGTGAAATTTTGCGACGTTGAGAGTCTTCTGGATTGAGGGTGGAAGATTCTGGTTTCGGTTCTGTGGGCGTGGCTGTGGCTGTGGCTGTGGCTGTGGCTGTGGTGATTGGTGTTACGGGTACTTCGACAGATTCTAGGGTTGATGTTACCTGCTGAATTGCCGGCTGGTTGATGACAGTTACCTGCGGATTTCCAGGCTGGTTTATTACTGTTTTTTCCTGATTTTCCAGTGGATTTATGACAGTTGTCGGTGGAGTTTCAGTCGGATTCGTGACGGTTATTGGTGGAGTTTCAGTCGGATTTGTGACAGTTATTGGTGGAGTTTGAGTCGGAGTTGTGACAGTTATCGGTGGAGTTTGAGTCGGAGTTGTGACAGTTATCGGTGGAGTTTGAGTCGGAGTTGTGACAGTTATCGGTGGAGTTTGAGTCTGATTTGTGACGGTTATTGGTGGAGTTTCAGTCGAATTTGTGACGGTTATTGGTGGAGTTTCAGTCGGATTTGTGACAGTTATCGGTGGAGTTTGAGTCTGATTTGTGACAGTTATCGGTGGAGTTTGAGTCTGATTTGTGACGGTTATTGGTGGAGTTTCAGTCGAATTTGTGACAGTTATCGGTGGAGTTGAAGTTACAAGCGCCGTTGGAGTTGGAGTTATCGCCGGCGTGGGAGTGGGAGTTTCACTGGGAGTGGAAGTGACACTGGGCGTGGGAGTTATCGCGGGCGTGGGAGTAACACTGGGAGTGGGAGTTTCACTGGGAGTGGGAGTGACACTGGGCGTGGGAGTTATCGCGGGAGTGGGAGTGACACTGGGCGTGGGAGTTATCGCGGGCGTGGGAGTGGGAGTAACACTAGGAGTGGGAGTAACACTAGGAGTGGGAGTAACACTAGGAGTGGGAGTAACACTAGGAGTGGGAGT